>NZ_JBFBLI010000009.1:0-155999 GCF_040702545.1 Citricoccus sp. NPDC079358 | reverse complement strand
ATGATCTGACGCAGGCCGGCCAGGCGGCGCTCGAACTCGGCGTCCGAGAACGTCAGGGGCTGCTTGGACCCGTTGTGCAGGGTCTTCAGGCGCTCCAGGTCGGAAACGGAACGTGCGGTGGTGGAGGTGGTGCTCATGGTGTGCTCCTGGGGGCGTGCCGCCTGCGGGCGGTCCTGGTGTTCTGGTGGTGCCGCTTCATCGCATCCCGAATCGGTTGCATTACACGCAACGGCGTTGCATTCATTCTGTGGTGTGCCGGGGGTCACGTCAAGAGGTCTCGAGGACTTCCCGTGCCGGCAGGCCGAGCTCGGCCGCCAGGTCCCCTGCCAACTCTGCGGTGACCTGCTCGTAGAGCAGCCGGCCCTTCTCCGCCGAGGAACCGTCCGGGGCTGAGAGACATCCCGTCTCCGGGGTGCGCGAGGACACCACGGGAAGACGGTCGAACCGCGGCAGGTCAGCCGGGGGATGGCTCACGGCGCGGTCCATGGCCACGAGTTCGGGGCGCAGATGCAGCATGAGCGAGGTCTCCAGGACCCCTCCGTGCTCGATGTCCCACCCCGGGAAGCCATCCGGGTAGACCGCCGCCAGGGTGTCCTCGGAGACGTAGTCCCAGTAGGAGAGCAGGAGGATGGTCGGGCTGTCCCGTGGCGGTCCGGCGCTGACACCGGCGCCGATGTCGGCAAGCGCCAGGTCCGCGGCCTCGTAGAGGAACTGGTAGTTCTCGTAGTGCCCGTTGAGCACCACGAGGTGGCGCACGCCCTGCTGCAGGAACCCGGCCATGACGCAGCGCGCCTGGGCGATCAGGGCCGCGGCGTCCAGGCTGACGGTGCCGGCCAGGTGATCGCCGCCGCCGGACTTCTGCTGCGACTTGTAGCCGTAGGACAGCGGCTCGGCCACCTTGGCGCCGATCCGGGACCCCACCGCCTCGGCGATGGTCGAGGACAGGATGGCGTCCGTTCCCAGGGGCAGGTGGGGGCCATGCTGCTCGAAGGCCCCGGCCGGCAGGATCACGGTTGACCGTTCTCCGGCCGCCCAGTCCCGGTACGTGTGGGCGTCCAGGTGGGCCAGCCGAGTGGGCTCGGCGGTCGAAAGTCCCCGGGATCGGGGGTCGGGGGTGCTGGTCACTGGTGGGGCCTCTTCTCGGTTCGGGTGCCGTAGCCATAGGGATCCTGGACGTCGGTCAGTGTCCCCGGGCCCACGCCGCGGCGCGGATCGGGGCGGGGGATGCCGTCCTCGTCGCAGAACTCGTCCTCCGCGCGGTGCTCGGGATCGTTGATGTCCTTCTCCAGTTGCCGGATCTCACGGTCTCGGGACCGCAGCCGGCGGATGAGGTTGGCGATCATCAGCACGATGACGAAGGAGAACGGGAACCCGCCGATGATGGTGCCGGTCTGGACGGTATCCACCGCGTCCACACCGCCGATCGAGAGCAGTACGAGCGCCACGGTGGCGATGCTGGCGACCAGTACCACGCGGAACCAGGGGCCGGACTTCTTCGGGGCGGAGACGAACTCCGCCAGGGCGTAGGTGCCCGAGTCCAGGGACGTGACGTAGTAGGTGGCCACCAGGATGGTCGCCACGATGATCAGCAGCGTGCCGATCCACGGCACCATCTCCAGCATCGAGAACAGGGCGGAGGAGGTGTCAGCGGCGGCATCGGCAGAGATCTGTCCGGTCTCGTTGTCGTAGTGGATGCCGGCGGAACCGATGACGCCCACCCAGATCATCACGATCAGGGACGGGATGATGGTCACGCCGAGGACGAACTCGCGGATGGTGCGCCCGCGGGAGATGCGGGCGATGAAGCCGGCCACGAAGGGGGAGAAGGCGATGACCCAGCACCAGATGAACACCGTCCACCAGCCGCTCCAGCTGTCCTGCCAGTCGGCCAACGGGGCGCCGGCACCCTCGGCCTCAGACCAGAAGCTCATCGGGATGAAATGTTGGAAGAAGGAGCCGAACGTCTGGGAGATGTTGGAGAGGATGTAGACGGTAGGGCCGAGGACGAAGACGCCGACCACTAGCGCGATGCTCAGGATCGAGTTCGCCTGGCTGATGCGCTTCATGCCCTTGTTGACGCCCAGGAACGCGGAGACGGCTGTGAGCAGGCCCAAGGCGATGATCACGATGGCCCACACCAGGGGGCTGGCATCGAACGGCAGTGCCTGGGTGGCGCCGGACGTGAACTGCATGGCCGCGAAGCCGAACGAGGTGGCCAGGCCGAGCACGGTGGCGATGATGGCCAGCAGCTCCACCACGACGCCGGCCGGGCGCTGGATGCGCTTCGGCAGGATGTCCACAGTCGCCTCGCGGAAGGTGAGGGTCTTGCCGAGGTTGTGGTGGGAGTAGGCCAGGCAGACGGCGACCACGCAATACATGGCCCAGGCGGTCAGTCCCCAGTGGAAGTAGGTCCACACGAGGCCGCCTTCGCCGGGATTCGCACCCGTGGGAATGACGGGGGTCTCCTCGCGCAGCATGATCGGCTCCGCCAGGGACCAGAAGATCAGGCCGATGCCCTGGCCGCAGGCGAAGAGCATGGAGTACCAGGCGAAGTTGTTGTGTTCCGGCCGGGCCTTGGGGCCACCGAGGCGGACGCTGCCGACCTTGCTGATGCACAGCCAGGCGCAGACACCGACGGCGATGAGGGAGTAGAGAACGAACCACCAGGTGAATCCTCCGGTGACGAACGTGCGCATCCGGCCGATGAGATCGGCGGCGCCCTCGGGGTTGACCGTCACGGCCACCACGGCGGCGATGATCAGCACCGGCGGGAGGATCATGATGATGGCCCGGTCCAGCGGCGGGATGATCCGGCCTCGGAATCGCGGGAGGGTGACCGTCCGTTCGCTCCCGGCGGCGGGGCTGTCCTCGGTGACGGTGGTGGACTTCTCAGGGGTGGACATGTCGACTTCCTCCAGGGGGCACAGTCGCTGGCTGTTGCACTTAAGGCAACGCGGTTGCGCTATAGACTGACAGTGACTCAGGTCACCGTCAAGCCCTGGCCGGGAGGACGTCAGATGACGCTGCGGACCGCTGTGTCGAAGTGGCGGACGTGCTCGGTGGCGATGGACTCCGCCCGCTCCTGGTCGCCGGCCAGAATCGCGTCCAGCAAGCCGAGGTGCTCGCGAATGTGGCCGGCGACGTCCGGGAGGCGGTCCACCACCACGCACCAGATGCGGGTGGCGAGGTTGTCCAGGCGGATCAAGGACTCCTCGAGATGGTGGTTGCCCGCGGTCCGATAGACGAGCCGGTGGACGGTCAGGTCCAGTGCCATCACCTCCCGCTGAGGGGTGGCGTGGTCCAGTCGCTCGATCCCCTCCCGAGCTTCCACGAGGGCCGCGCGGGTTTCCGGGCCCACATTCCCGGCAGCCTTGCGGGCGGCCAGGGGCTCCAGGAGCTGGCGCACCTCGGAGACGGCGGCCAGCTCGGTGATGTCCACTCGGGTGGCGAAGGTGCCCCGGCGGGGATAGGACACCACCAGATGGTCGGTCTCGAGCCGCTTCAGGGCCTCCCGCAGCGGGGTGCGGCCGAATCCGAGCTCACGGACGAGCTGGAGTTCCTGGAGCGGCTCTCCCGGGGCGATGTCCAGCATGATCAGCCGGTCCCGGAGTGCGCGGTAGGCCTGCTCGGCGAGCGAGAGGCCGGCGGGGGCGAGGTCCGTTGCGGTGGTCATGAGGTCCTTCGGCTCGTCGGGTGGCCCTGTTCCTGCCACCCCTTGACGGGGTGTGATCCTCACCATACTCTAGACCGCAGCTTGATATATCAGTTGTCTTCAAGAGACGTACCAGGAGATCATCGTGACCATGACCCGCGAGATGGCCGAGGCCATCCCCACCGAACTGACTGCTGACCTGGCCGAGCTCGACCCCGAGATCGCGGCGCATATCGACGCCGAGCTGGGGCGGCAGCGCGAGGGGCTGGAGATGATCGCCTCCGAGAATCACACCGCCGCCGCCGTGATGCAGGCCCAGGGGTCGGTGCTGACCAACAAGTATGCGGAGGGGTATCCCGGCCGCCGGTACTACGGAGGCTGCGAGCATGTGGACGCCGTGGAGTCCCTGGCCATCGAGCGGGTCAAGGACCTGTTCGGCGCGGCCTACGCCAACGTCCAGCCGCACTCCGGAGCCCAGGCCAACGCCTCCGTGATGCACGCGCTGATCCGCCCCGGGGACACGGTCCTCGGCCTGAACCTGGCCCACGGCGGCCACCTGACCCACGGCATGAAGCTCAACTTCTCCGGCCGCCTCTACAACATCGTGGCGTACGGCGTGGACGAGTCCACCCTCGAGGTGGACATGGACGAGGTGGCCCGCCTGGCCCGCGAGAACTCCCCGAAGCTGATCGTGGCCGGCTGGTCCGCCTACCCGCGCCACCTGGACTTCGCCCGCTTCCGCGAGATCGCGGACGAGGTCGGTGCCTACCTCATGGTGGACATGGCTCACTTCGCTGGGCTCGTGGCCACGGGCCTGCACCCCTCGCCCGTCCCGCACGCCCACGTGGTCACCTCCACCACCCACAAGACCCTGGCCGGACCACGCGGCGGCATCATCCTGACCAATGACGCGGACATCGCCAAGAAGGTCAACTCCGCCGTGTTCCCGGGCCAGCAGGGCGGGCCGCTCGAGCATGTGATCGCCGGCAAGGCCGTCGCGTTCAAGATCGCCGCCTCCGAGGGTTTCCGGGACCGTCAGGAGCGGACCCTGGCCGGGGCGCGCATCCTCGCCGAGCGGCTCACCCGCCCCGACGTGGCCGAACACGGGATCACCGTCCTCACCGGCGGCACGGACGTGCACCTGGTCCTCGTGGACCTGCGGGACTCGTCCTTGGACGGCCAGCAGGGCGAGGACCTGCTGGCAGCCGTGGACATCACCATCAACCGCAACTCGGTGCCTTTCGACCCGCGTCCGCCGATGGTGACCTCCGGGCTGCGCATCGGCACCCCCGCCCTGGCCACCCGCGGTTTCGGTGAGGAGGCCTTCCGCGAGGTCGCGGACGTCATCGCCGAGACCCTGAAAGCTGGCGCCGGCGCTGCCGCGGCCGGGACCGCTGGCGCGGCGGATGCCGGGGCCGGCGTCGGGGTGGCCGACGAGGTGGTGACCGGCCTGCGCGAGCGGGTCCGCACCCTGGCGGCCGCCCATCCCCTGTACCCGAACATGACCGAACTCCTCACCCCGAAGGGGGCCTGACATGGCCGAGAAGCTTCCCGAGCACCCGGACTTCCTGTGGCGCAACCCCGACCCGAAACCCAGCTATGACGCCGTGATCGTCGGCGGCGGCGGCCACGGCCTGGCGACCGCCTACTACCTGGCGTCCAGACATGGCATGACCAACATCGCCATCCTGGAGCGGGGCTGGCTGGCCGGCGGCAACATGGCCCGCAACACCACGATCATCCGCTCCAACTACCTGTGGGACGAGTCGGCGGCGATCTACGAGCACTCCCTCAAGCTATGGGAGGGGCTGCCGGAGGAGCTGGAGTACGACTTCCTGTTCTCCCAGCGCGGCGTGATGAACCTGGCCCACACCCTGCAGGACGTGCGTGAGTCCCAGCGCCGCGTGAACGCCAACGTGCTCAACGGCGTGGACGCGGAGTGGCTGGACCCGCAGCAGGTCAAAGAGGCCTGCCCCATCATCAACATCGGGGACGACATCCGCTACCCGGTCATGGGGGCCACTTATCAGCCGCGCGCCGGGATCGCCAAGCATGACCATGTGGCCTGGGCCTTCGCCCGGAAGTGTGACGAGATGGGCGTGGACATCATCCAGAACTGCGAGGTCACCGGCTTCGTCAAGGACGGCGAGCGGGTGGTGGGTGTGGAAACGTCCCGTGGCCGCATCAACGCCGGCAAGGTGGCCCTCGCGGCGGCCGGCCACTCCTCGGTGCTGGCGGAGCTGGCAGGGTTCCGGCTGCCGATCTCCTCCCATCCGCTGCAGGCGCTCGTTTCCGAGCTCTTCGAGCCGGTGCACCCCACCGTCGTGATGTCCAACCACGTCCACGTGTATGTCTCCCAGGCGCACAAGGGCGAGCTGGTCATGGGCGCCGGGATCGACTCCTACAACGGTTACGGCCAGCGCGGCGCATTCCACGTGGTGGAGGAGCAGCTGGCTGCCGCGGTCGAACTGTTCCCGATCTTCGCCCGCGCGCATCTGCTGCGCACCTGGGGCGGGATCGTGGACACCACCTTCGACGCCTCGCCGATCGTCTCCACCACCCCGATCGACCAGATGTACGTCAACTGCGGTTGGGGCACGGGCGGTTTCAAGGGCACCCCTGCCTCCGGCTACACGTTCGCCCACACCATCGCCACCGATGAGGCCCACCCGCTGAACGCCCCGTTCGCGCTGGACCGCTTCGAGACCGGACACCTCATCGACGAGCACGGCGCCGCCGCCGTGGCCCACTAGGAAGGTACAGGCAGGAGAAGAATCATGCTGCTGATCGACTGCCCGCACTGCGGGCCCCGCAACGAGACCGAATTCCACTACGGGGGCCAGGCCCACATCGCCTACCCCGAGGACCCGCACTCCCTGGACGACCGGGGCTGGGCCGAGTACCTCTTCTACCGGGACAACCCCAAGGGGCTGTTCGCGGAGCGCTGGCAGCACGGCGGCGGGTGCCGCAAGTGGTTCAACGCCCTGCGGGACACCCACACCTACGAGTTCGCCGCGACCTATCCGGCCGGTTCGCCCCGGCCCGAGGCCGGCGACCTCCCGGACCCCGGCCACGGCAACTCCACCCGGACCACCCCTTCCAGCCCCGCCAGCCCGAACACCGACCACGGAGGCCACCAGTGAGCACCGCCAACACCCGGCGCCTTGAGGCCGGCCGCGCCCCCGGCCACGGCATCGACCGCAGCCGCGAGATCACCTTCACGATGGACGGCACCCAGTACACCGGCCACCCGGGGGACACCCTCGCCAGCGCCCTCATCGCCAACGGTCGTCTCGACTGCGGATCCTCGCTCTACGAGGGTCGCCCGCGCGGCATCCTTGCGGCGGGCGTGGAGGAGCCCAACGCGCTCGTCACCGTCGCGGCGCGCTTCGCCGGGCACGTGGACGAATCCATGCTGCCGGCCACCACGGTGGGCCTGACCGACGGGCTGAACGCCACGTACCTCTCCGGGCTCGGCGTGCTGGATCCGAGGAAGGATGAGGCGGTCTACGACCACAAGTATGTTCACGCCGACGTCCTGGTGGTGGGCGCGGGACCGGCCGGTCTGGCCGCCGCCCGCGAGGCCGGGAAGTCCGGTGCCCGCACCATCCTCATGGACGATCAGCCCGCCCCCGGGGGCTCGCTGCTCTCCGGCCGCACCGAGACGATCGACGAGATGGACGCTCGTGAGTGGGCCGCAGCCACCCTCGAGCGCCTCGCCGCCGCCGAGGACTTCACCTACCTGCCCCGCACCACCGCCTTCGGCAGTTACGACGAGAACTTCGTGGTGGCGGTCCAGCAGCGCACCGATCACCTGCCGGCGCGCGAGCGGCCCGGGGTGTCCCGCCAGCGGATCTGGCACGTGCGCGCCAGCCAGGTGGTGCTGGCCACGGGCGCCCACGAGCGTCCCCTGGTTTTTGCCAACAACGACCGCCCGGGCATCATGCTCGCCGGCGCCGTGCGCAGCTATCTGAACCGGTACGCGGCTCTCACCGGCGAGCGCGTCGTGGTGGCCACCACCAACGACTCCGCCTACGCCCTCGTGGAGGACCTGCATGACGCTGGCGTCTCCGTAGTGGCGGTGGCGGACTCCCGGCCGGAGGCCTCCGCCACCGCCCTGGAGGTCCTCGAGTCCACCGGCGTGCGCGGCATCTTCGGTGCCGCCGTGGTGGACACCGCCGGAGACGGCCCCGGCGGCCGGATCAGCGGCGTCACCGTGGCACCCCTGGATGAGTCCGGCGCCATCGCCGGTGACCCCGAGACGCTGGACGCGGACCTGCTCGCCGTCTCCGGCGGGCACTCGCCGGTGGTTCACCTGCACAGCCAGCGCCAGGGCCGGATCGCCTGGAACCGAGAGCTCGCGGCCTTCGTGCCATCCGCCCGCGTCAAGAACCAGTTCACCGCGGGAGCCCTGACCGGGGCCGTGACCCTGGGTGAGGCCTTGTCCCAGGGGGCCGAGGCCGGTCACCAGGCCGCCCGGGCCACCGGCTCCTCCGCCCCGCTGCTGGTGCCGAGCGCCCCGGCGTCCCCGGCCCCCGGAACCGTCCGGCCCGTGTGGCTGGCCCCGGCCCTGGCCGGTGAGCCGGCCGACTGGGACACCCACTTCGTGGACCTCCAGCGGGACCAGACCGTGGCGGACGTGCTGCGGGCCACCGGGGCCGGGATGCGCTCGGTGGAGCACATCAAGCGCTACACCTCCATCTCCACCGCCAACGACCAGGGCAAGACCTCCGGGGTCAACGCGATCGGCGTGATCGCGGCCGCCCTGAACGAGGGCGATCTCGGCGAGATCGGGACCACCACCTTCCGCGCTCCGTTCACCCCGGTGGCCTTCGCCGCCGTGGCCGGCCGCCGCCGCGGGGAGCTGTTCGACCCGGCGCGTGTCACCTCGATCCAGCCCTGGCATGAGGCCGCCGGCGCCCTGTTCGAAGACGTGGGTCAGTGGAAGCGGCCCTGGTACTTCCCGCAGGACGGGGAGGACATGGACGCCGCCGTGCTGCGCGAGTGCGCCGCCGTGCGCGACTCGGTGGGCTTCATGGACGCCTCCACCCTCGGCAAGATCGAGGTGCGTGGGGCGGACGCCGCCGAGTTCCTCAACCGCATCTACACCAACGGCTTCCTCAAGCTGAAGGTCGGGATGGGCCGCTACGGGCTGATGTGCTCCGCGGACGGCATGCTCTTCGACGACGGCGTGACCATGCGCCTGGCCGAGGACCGGTTCCTGATGACCACCACCACCGGCGGGGCCGCCAAGGTCCTGGACTGGCTGGAGGAATGGCACCAGACCGAGTGGCCGGACCTGGACGTGGTGTTCACCTCGGTGACCGAGCAGTGGAACACCGTCGCCGTCGTCGGGCCCAAGTCCCGCGAGGTGGTGGCGAGGGTGGCCCCGGACCTGGACGTCTCCCAGGAGGCGTTCCCGTTCATGGCCTTCCGCGAGACCACCCTGGCCAACGGGACCCGCGCCCGGATCTGCCGCATCTCCTTCTCCGGCGAACTCGCGTTCGAGATCAACGTGGAGGCCTTCGCCGGCCTGTCCACGTGGGAGGCCGTGGCCCAGGCCGGCGCCGAGTTCGGGATCACCCCGTACGGGACCGAGACGATGCACGTGCTGCGCGCCGAGAAGGGCCTCATCATCATCGGCCAGGACACGGACGGCACCGTGACCCCACAGGACGCCGGGATGGGCTGGGCGGTGTCCGCGCGGAAGGACTTCGTGGGCAACCGCTCGTTCTCCCGGGCGCACACGGCCCGCGAGGACCGCCGCCACCTGGTGGGTGTGCTGCCCGTGGACCGCACCACCCGGCTCGCGGAGGGCGCCCAGCTGGTGACGGCGGGCACCCCGCTGACGCCCGACGCCGGCCCGGTCCCGATGATCGGCCACGTCACCTCCTCCTACAACTCGGCCGCGCTGGGCCGGACCTTCGGTCTGGCCCTCGTGGACAACGGCCGCAACCGCATCGGCGAGATCGTGCGCTCGCCGATCGGCGCCGGTGGCCCGGACGGCGAGAACTACGTCGAGGTGGAGATCGCCTCACCCCTGCTCTACGACCCCGAAGGGACCCGCCGTGATGGCTGAGAAACTGATGACCCGATCGATCCGCACCTCCCCGGCGGCCCACCTGGAGTCCCTCATGGCGGAGGCCGAGGTGCACGGCGCCCGCGCCGTATCCCTGCGTGAGCTGCCCTTCGCTGTCCAGATCGGCCTGCGGGCCGCGCCGGACTCGAAGACCGCACAGGCTCTGGAAACCGTCCTGGGCGTCCAGTTGCCGGCCGGCCACGGCCAGAGCACGGGGGACGCCTCCGGTCAGCACGTGCTGTGGCTGTCCCCGGACGAGTTCCTCGTGGTGGACGTCTCCCGTGAGCAGTCCACGGGTGATGCGGACTCGCTCGAGGCCGCCCTCGAGGGGTTGCCGGGCCAGGCGCTGGACCTCTCCGCCAACCGCACGATCCTCGTGCTGGCCGGGCTCTCGGCTCGGGACGTTCTGGAGAAGGGGTGCCAGGCGGACCTGCACCCGCGCTCCTTCCCCGTCGGCCACGCGATCGTGACGGCGGTGGGACCGGTCCCGGTCATCCTGCACCGGTCCGCCGAGACCGAATTCCGGCTGTACCCCCGTGCATCCTTCGCCGATTTCCTCGTACGCTGGCTGGTGGATTCCATGGCGGAGTTCCGTCAGGAGGAAGTGCTGTGACCTTGAGCGTGCTGGACCTGTTCTCGATCGGCCTGGGGCCGTCGTCGTCCCACACCGTGGGGCCGATGCGCGCCGCGCGGCTCTTCGCTCGATCGCTGGCCGAGGCCGGCCGACTGGACGAGGTGGTCCGGGTCAAGGCGGTGCTGTTCGGATCGCTCGGCGCCACAGGCCAGGGCCACGGTTCGGACCACGCCGTGATCATGGGCCTGGCCGGGCTGGCCCCGGAGTCCGTCGGTGCGGACGAGGCCCCCCGGGTGGTGGCAGAGGCCATGGACTCGGGGCGGTTGCGGCTGGACGGCACGCGGGAGGTGGCCTTCTCCGCTCAGGACGTGGTGCTCAACGGCTGGGAGTCGCTGCCCGGCCACCCCAACGGCATGCGTCTCACCGCCTACTCCTCCGAGGAGGCCGCCGCGGCCGCCGGCTCCGGGGCCGAGGACGGTGCCGTCCGGGACAGCGCCCCTGCCCCTGGTGTCGTGGCCTCGCAGGAGTACTACTCCGTGGGCGGCGGCTTCGTGGTCACCGCTGAGGACCTGGCGGAAGCCGGGTCCGGCACGGACGAGCCGGAGGTGCCCGAGCCCTACCCGTTCGCCAGTGGGGCAGAACTGCTGCAGCGCTGCCGGGAGTCCGGGCTGTCCGTGGCCGGCGTCATGCACGCCAACGAACTGACCCGGCACTCGGCCGAGGAGATCCGCACGGCCCTGCTCGATGTCTGGGCCGTGATGCAGGAATGCGTGGAGAACGGCTGCAGCCGCACCGAGGAGGTCCTGCCGGGCGTGCTGCTGGCTAAGCGGCGCGCACCCGGGCTGCGCCGACGGCTGCGCGAGCAGCAGGCCCAGGGGGACACCCAGGACACGCTGTGGGCCATGGAATGGGTCAACCTCTTCGCCCTGGCCGTGAACGAGGAGAACGCCTCGGGTGGCCGCGTGGTCACCGCCCCGACCAACGGGGCCGCCGGGATCATCCCCGCCGTGCTGCACTACTTCGACATGTTCCGCGAGTGCAATGACGATCGGGTGGAGGAGTTCCTGCTCACCGCCGGCGCCATCGGCACCCTGTTCAAACGCAACGCCTCCATCTCCGGTGCCGAGGTCGGCTGCCAGGGCGAGGTGGGCTCGGCCTGCTCCATGGCCGCCGGGGCCTTGTGTGCCGTCCTGGGAGGCACCCCGGAACAGGTAGAGAACGCCGCCGAGATCGGACTGGAGCATAACCTCGGCCTGACCTGCGACCCCATTGCCGGGCTCGTGCAGATCCCGTGCATTGAACGCAACGCGATCGCCTCCGTGAAGGCCATCAACGCCGCCCGCCTGTCCCTGGTCGGTGACGGCACCCACCGGGTGAGCCTGGACGATGCCATCACCACCATGCGGGACACCGGGCGGGACATGATGTCCAAGTACAAGGAGACCTCCCGCGGCGGCCTGGCCGTGAATGTGGCGGTCAACCTCCCCGAGTGCTGAGCGCCGCTAGGGCGTGGTGGTGTTGAGATCCTGGACGTTGTTGCGCAGGAGTCGTAGGGCCGCTGACAGGGCATCGAGCTGCGGCTGGTCCAGTCCCTCCACCAGCCGGCCCTGCAGGGTGGCCACCTCATCCTGCAGGCGGGTGACTGCTGCCCGGCCCCGGGGCGTGGCCCGGAGCAGCAGCCGCCGCGCATTGTCCGGATCCGGGGCGCGGCTGATCAGGCCCTGCTCCACGAGCGGACCGATGGTCCCCGCCATGGACTGGGCCCGGACGAACGAGCGCCGGGCCAGCTCCGAGGAGGTGATGCCCGGCCTGGACAGCAGCACGGTGAGCGCCGTGTACTGGGCGGCGGTGAAACCCCGGCTGCCGGCGATCCGCTCGACCTCGGGGCGGAGCCCGGTGTCCAGCAGCTTGATCATGTAAATGAGCCAGCCGTCGATGACGAGGTCTGGTGCGGCCTCGGGATCCTGACTCGGCATGGTGCCTCCCAGGGTCGTGCGGGAACGGGTGCGGCCGATGGGCGTGACCCTTGACGTTCGTTTCAGGTTACCTGAAACTGAAGGTGATCCACAGCAGACGGAGGCCTGCCCATGTACGAGAACTATGCGGTCCTGTGGCGCGAGATCGCCCGGCGCGCCCCCGACCGATGGGCGGTTCGATCTGCCGGTGGGCACTACACCTACGGCGAGTTCGACGCCGCCGCGGCTTCGGTGGCCGAGGACCTGGCGGAGCGCGGCGTGGGCCCTGGTTCACGGGTGGCGTTCTTCCTCCACAACACCGCTGAGTATCTCGTGCTGTTCTACGCCTGCCTCAAGCTGGAGGCGATCCCCGTCTCGATCAATTACCGCTACCTCGGGGCCGAGCTCGCCGGGCTCCTCACCGTCGCCGAGCCAGTGGTCCTCGTCCTTGCCAGCGGCGCCCGGGCAGCGGTGGAGGACGCTTTGGACCGGCTGGCGGGAACCGCCGGCCGGCCGGAGCTGCTCATCGAGGTCGGCGACACCGGTGAACCCGAGGGACCAGTCGGCCGGGAGCGGGCCGGCGTCGTCCGCGTCCGTTTCGAGGAGCTGGCGGCGCCGGGCCCGGGCCGCAGCACTGCCCCGCGGCGGTTCGAGCCCGGCCGGGAGGCGGAGCTGTACATGTTCACGGGCGGGACCACCGGCACACCGAAGGCGGTGGTGTGGAGGATCGGGGACCTGCTGCATATCCAGCAGTCCTCGATCTACGGTCCCGTCGGCCGGGACGTCCCGGCCGACCTCAACGCTGCGGTGGGGATCGCCGTCGAAGACGACCTGGCGCCCATCCGGACCCTGCCCCTGGCGCCCTTCATCCACGCGACGGCCCTGTTCAGCGCCATGAACACGCTCGCGCTCGGCGGCACCGTGGTGATCAACCCGGATCCCAGCTTCCGGGCCGGGGATGTGGCCCGGCTGATCGAGAGCGCGGGAGTGACCCGGCTGATCGTCGCCGGCGACGCGGTGGCGCTGCCCCTCCTTGACGCGTTGGAGGCGGAACTCGGCGGCCGGGGGTCCAGCCTGACCTCGGTGATCAGCTCGGGCATGCGATTCAGCGATGACACCAAGCGCCGCATCCATGCCCTGGGCCGGGTGGCGATCGTGGACATCCTCGCCTCGACCGAGGGCGGCCCCTACGCGGTGGCCACCACCACCCGGGCCGAGGACCTGCCGGCGAGATTCCGGCTGAGCGAGGATGCCGTGGTCCTGGACGATGCCCAACGGGAGGTCCAGCACGAACCCGGGGCGATCGGCGTCCTGGCCTACCGCGGTGCGCTGCCCGTGGGCTACCTCCATGACCCCGTCACCTCCGCGGCGACCTACCCCGTCATCAACGGTGTCCGCCACTGTTCCCCCGGGGACTATGTGCGGGTGGGGGAGGACGGGTATATCGACCTGCTCGGGCGGGGCAGCTCCGTGGTGAACACCGGCGGGGAGAAGGTCTTCCCCGGGGAGGTCGAGGAGGCGCTGCTGGAGCATCCGGCCGTGGCGGACGCCGTGGTGTTCGGTGTCCCCGACCCCCGCTGGGGTGAGGCGGTGGCGGCCGCCGTGGCCCTGGAGCCGGACGCGGACGTGACGGAGCGGGACCTGATGGAGCACCTGGCCGGGCGGGTGGCCGGCTATAAGAAGCCGCGCACCCTGGTGCTGCGCGACTCGCTCGACCGCGGGCCCACGGGGAAGCTGAACCTGAGCCGCCTGAAGGCCTCGATCCGTGAGGATGTGCAGTGAAAGACGTAGAGAACACCCGTTCCGGTGGACCCGTGCCCTTCATCGGCGGCGCCGACTTCTACGGCTACTCGGACCTGCTCACGGGTGCCGAGCAGGCCGTCCTGACCCGCCTGCGCCACTACCTGGCGGAGGAGGCCGAGCCCGTCCTGGCCGAGTATTGGGAGCGCGGCGAGACGCCGTTGTTCCTCCGCGACGGCCTGGCCGGGCTCGACCTGGTGGAACCCGCGGACCTGCGCGACGCCGGAGAGACGGTCCGGTCCCTGTTCATCGGCTTCCGGAACCTGGAGTTCTCCCGCGTGGACGGCTCTCTGGCGATCCTCTTCGGCGGCCAGGCCGGCATGTTCCGCACGGTGGTCCACGCCGGCGGCAGCGACGAGCAGCTGGCGCAATGGGGTGCGGACATGGCGTCCTTCAGGATGACCGGCTGCTTCGCGCTGACCGAGCCCGACCACGGCTCGGACATCGCCCGCGGCGTCCAGACCGTGGCCCGGCGGGAGGGGGACGGCTGGATCCTGCACGGGGCGAAACGCTGGATCGGCAACGCCGCCTTCTCCGAGTACGCGGCGATCGCCGCCAAGGACGCCGACGACGGCCAGGTCAAGGTCTTCCTGGCCCGTACCGACGACCCGGGCCTGGAGATCACCAAGATCCAGGGCAAGACCTCCCTGCGCATGGTCCACAACGCCGATATCCGCCTGGACGGGGTGCGGGTCCCGGAGAGTCATCGACTCCAGCGGATCAATTCCTTCGCGGACCTGAACCGCACCTTCGAGACGCTGCGGCCGGACGTGGTCTGGAATGCCACCGGGCTCCAGATCGGCCTGTATGAAGCCGTGCTCGAGTACACCCGGCGGCGCGAGCAATTCGGGCGGCCGATCGCGTCCTTCCAGCTCGTCCAGGACCACCTCGTGACCATGCTGGGCAACGCCAACGCGTCCCTCGCCCTCGCGGTCCGGCTGTCCCAGCTCGCGGATGCCGGTGGTGTCAGCGGCGAGCAGGCCGCGCTGGCCAAGACGTGGGTCTGCCGCCACATGCGCCAGAGCGCGGCCCTCGGCCGGGAGCTGCTGGGGGGCAACGGCATCCTGCTGGAGCACCGGGTCGCGCGGTTCCACGCCGACGCGGAGTCCCTCTACACCTTCGAGGGCACCGATCAGATCAACACCCTCATCGTGGGCCGGGCCATCACCGGCCACAGTGCCTTCGTGTAGACGTCCGTGTTTCCCAGCCTGCGGCGGAGCTTTTCAGAAAACTCGCCGCAGGGTGTTGCCTAGATCACAGTGAGATACCTATGCTCATAGGTATACGGCAGTTGTTACCCCTCGTTCAGGAGATTCAGTCATGTCAGACCAGAAGTCGCTGCAGCAGGCCATGGAGGCCGCGGGCAATCCCGTGGAGATGATGCGGAACTCGACGGTGGGTGCCTACGTCTACCCCGTGGTGGCCCCCGAGTTCACCAACTGGCGGGACGAGGTCATCGCCTGGCGGGAGACCGCCGTGATGTTCGATCAGACCCACCACATGGACAACCTGATCATCAAGGGCCCGGACGCCAAGAAGCTCGTCTCCTACACCGCGATCAACTCGCTGGAGAACTTCCCCGTCAACCGCGCCAAGCAGTATGTCCCGGTCACCCCGGCCGGCCATGTCATCGGCGATGGCATCCTGTTCCACGAGGACCAGGATCAGTACACCTATGTGGGCCGTGCCCCCGCCACCAACTGGCTGAAGTTCCATGCTGAGACCGGTGGCTATGACGTCGAGCTGATCGAGGACCGGCGCTCGCCGTCGCGCCCCATGGGCAAGGCGGTCTCCCGGGAGTACTGGCGCCTGCAGATCCAGGGCCCCAAGGCCTGGGACGTCATCGAGAAGGTCAATGGCGGTCCGGTGGAGCAGCTGAAGTTCTTCCACATGGACACCATGAACGTGGCTGGCACCCGGGTGCGGACCCTGCGGCACGGCATGGCCGGCGCGCCGGGCCTGGAGCTGTGGGGCGACTACCAGGACTACGACAGGATCCGCGAGGCCATCATGGAGGCCGGCGCCGAGTTCGGCCTTGCCGCCGTCGGCGCCCGCGCCTACTCCTCGAACACCCTGGAGTCCGGGTGGATCCCCTCTCCGCTGCCGGCCATCTACTCCGGCGACGGCATGCTCGCGGACTACCGGGCCTGGCTCGGCGCCGACTCCTACGAGGCGAACAACGCGATCGCCGGGTCCTTCGTCTCCTCGAACATCGAGGACTACTACACCACCCCGTGGGAGCTGGGCTACGGCAACTTCATCAAATTCGACCATGACTTCATCGGCCGTCAGGCTCTGGAGAAGGTCGATCCGGCCGCCCAGCGCCACAAGGTCACCCTCGCCTGGGATGATGCGGACATGGCCACCATCCATGCCTCGATGTATGGCAAGGGGGAGATCGGCTACAAGTTCTTCGACCTGCCCAACGCCAACTACGGCTCCTCGAACTTCGACTCCGTGGTGGACGACTCCGGGAAGGTCGTGGGCCTGTCCATGTTCACCGGCTACTCGGCGAATGAGCGCACCGCGCTCTCCCTGGCCGTCGTCGACCCGTCCGTGCAGGTGGGGGACCGGCTGAAGGTCGTCTGGGGTGAGCCCGACGGCGGCTCCGGCAAGACCACGGTGGAGCGCCACCGCCAGATCGAGGTCAACGTGACCGTCTCCCCGGTGCCGTACTCCTCCGAGGTGCGGGACAACTATGAGGGCTCCTGGCGCAAGGCCGGCCAGGTCTGAGCCGAACCGGCGCTGGGCGAGTCGGGGCCGGTCGAGGTCCCGACTGACCGCGCCCGGCGTCCAGCAGCACCGAGGCCGTGCCGCCGTCGAACCATCGACGGCGGCACGGCCTCGGTGCTGCTGTGGATCAGGCCGTGCGCAGGGTGTCTGCGGGCCAGGCCTCCTCCGGCCCATTGAGGGCGCGGGAGATCCTCTGCGCGGTGGAGACCAGCGGCGGGATGAGCTGGTGCGGGGTGAAGCGGTCCTTGGGTGCCGTGATGCCGACAGAGGCGACGGGGTGGCCGTGCGGTCCGACGATCGGGGCGGCCAGGGCGATCACCCCGACGGCGATCTGGTCATAGGCGACGGCCACGCCGCGCTGGCGGACTTCGGCCAACAGCTGCCGGAGGCGGTTCGGGTCCGTGTCGGTGTGCGGCGAGTAGGCCGCCAGCGGCTGGCGCAGCAGGTCGTCGAGTTCGTCGGGGGGCAGGGCCGCCAGCAGAACACGGCCGGTGGCCGTGGCATGCATGGGCCAGCGCCCGCCGAAGCGACTGGTCACCGGGGCGCCGCCTGGCGCCAGCATCGACTCCAGATAGAGCACGTCCTGCTGCACGGAGACCGAGAGGTGGATGTTGGTGTTGGTCGCGTGGTGCAGGCCGTGGAGGTAGGGGTGGGCCAACTGCTTCAGGCGCAGGCGGTGCCCGGCGAGTGAGCCGAGTTCCAGGACCTTGAGGCCGATGGTGTACTCGCCGTCCGGCTGGCGGTGGAGGGCTCCCCAGGCGGTGAGTTCGCCGACCAGGCGGTGGGTGGTGGGCAACGTCAGTCCTGACCGCCGGGCGATCGAACTCAGGGTCTGGCTGTCGTGCCGGTCGGTGAAGGTGTCCAGGATGGCCAGGACGCGGCCGGCTGCGGTGGGTTTGGACGGAGATGCCAAGACGACTCCTTTGGCGTGATCTGGATCACATCAGTCTAGAGATGCATCCACTATAGGGATAGGTACGGTTGGCGTCGACAGGGGGTCGCGGCGGCTGGACTCAGATCGCGAAGGGCCGGACCGGGGGCCCGTGGGCGCCCGCGGGTGGGGCTCCGGGCGTGGCCACGCCCAGGGCCCGGGAGAGGGCCCGGGACGTGGCCTTGAGAGCGGGCAGGGCCTGGTGCACGGTCCGTGACCCGTCGCTCTTCAAGGTGACGCTCAGGGCGGCCACGACCCGCTCGCTGGGCCCGCGGACGGGTACCCCCACGGCGAACGTGCCGAGGGTGATCGTGTCCGTCAACACGGCCACCCCGGTGCGGTGCACCTCCGCCAGCATCCGGCGCAAGGTGTCCGGATCGGTGATGGTGTGGTCCGTGTAGCGCTTCAGCGGGCTGGCCAGCACGTCCTGGCGGACGGCTGCCGGCGCGAAGGCCAACAGGACCATGCCCGTGGCGGTGGTGTGCAGGGGCCAGCGCCCCCCGAGCCGGCTGAGCACGTGAGCCCCGGAGTGCCGTTGCAGCGACTCCACGTACACCACATCGTGTCCGTCTCGGACGGAGAGATGCACATTGGCCTGGACCGCAGACTGCAGGTCTGCGAGGTACGCCGGGGCCACGTCCCGCAGCTGCAGCATCTGCGGCTCGAGGCTACCCAGTTCCAGTACCCGCAGCCCGACGGCGTACCGCCCGTCCGTGGTCCGCTCGAGGGCACCCCAGTCCCGGAGTTCGCCGACGAGTCGGTGCGCCGTGCTCAAGGTCAGGTCTGCGCGGCGGCTGATCTCACTCAAGGTCAGTTCCAGGTGGTCCTGGTCGAAGACATCCAGGACGGACAGGACGCGGCCCGCGGCCGTGCGGTGATCCTCAGCGGCGAGGGACTCGGGCGGAGCGGGGTGGTCCCCGGTGGATGCGGGCATCGAGTGGACTCCTCCCAGAAGGTGATGTCCCTCACTATGGTGCGGCATCTGGGGACGAGCCCTCCCCGGCTTCCACCGGGCGGAAGTCCTCGGTGCCGGTCCGGGCCGTCTTCCGCGGGAGGGAATCCGGGCTGCGGGCCGGAGGCGGGGCGCCTAGATTCGCTGACCATGACCGACGAGCAGCACACACCACAGCGTCAGGATCCCGCAGCGCAGCCGGATGAGGCCCCAGCGGGCGCGGGTGGCTCACGCCGGCCCCTGGCCGGACAGGTGGCCCTCGTCACCGGCTGTGGCAAACCGGACGGCATGGGGCAGGGCATTGCCAGGGCACTGGCATCCCGGGGTGCTTCGCTCGTCATCACGGACCGCGAGCCCCGCGGTGTAGCCAACGACCGCCAGCGAAGGCTCGGGCAGGTTCCGCCCAGCGGCCTGGACGAATTCGCGGACCAGCTGCGCCGGGAAGGCGTGGACGTAGTCACCGCACTGGGGGACATCTCCCAGCGGGCCGACGTCGCCGGGATCCTGCAGACCGTGCAGGACCGCTTCGGGCAGCTGGACATCCTGGTGAACAACGCGGCGGCTCCGCAAGGCCTGGACCGCCGGGACATCGAAGAGGTGCCGGACGAGGCGTTCGACCTGCTGATCGACGTCAATGTGCGTGGTACCTACGCCATGTGCAGAGCGGCCGTGCCCCTGATGCGGACCGCACGCTACGGGCGGATCGTCAACATCTCCTCCATGGCCGGGCTGACCGCCGCGCCCTTCTCCGTGGCCTACTCCGCCTCCAAGGCGGCCGTAATCGGGATGACGCGTGCCCTGTCGATGGATCTCGGCCCGTGGGGCATCACGGTCAACGCCGTGTGCCCGGGGCTGGTGGCCACCAGCCGGGCCATCCTGGACCCGTCCGCGGACCTCGACGTGGACTCGACCCTCGCCCAGCGCGGGCGGAACATCCCGGTCGGTCGGGTCGGGCAGCCCCAGGACATCGGCGAGCTCGTGTCCTTCCTGGCCTCGCCAGGGGCCGGTTACATCACAGGCCAGGCCATCCCGATCGATGGCGGTGGCCTGACCGCCTTCCCCCTGCGCCAGCCGCCCGCCGGGGCTGGTGCCGACGTTGATGCCGGTGCGTGAGGGGTCAGCGCGTAGGTTCGAAGACCGGGGCGGGAGGCCGGCTCGCCTCGTCATAGACGGGTGAGGACAGCAGGAACGGGATGGCGGCCTTCCGTTCCTCGTTCAGCGGCTCCTCGGGAAAGGAGTCCTCGATCGCGCGGTGGCGTTGCACCACTCCGGCCTTGAATTCGGGGTGCGTGAGGATGAACATGTCACCCCGGCGGACCCCCTCCAGGACCCTCTCGCCGGCCTCCTCCGCACTCATGTACGGCTGGGTGAGCTGGAACGCGGTGGCCTCCGGGCCGGGGGCGGTGTAGCCGGAGGCGCCGTACTCGGCCGGACGCTGGGCCACGGACGAGGCGATGTTCGAGTGAGTGGGACCCGGGCAGTAGGCCGAGACGCCGATGCCCTCGGCCAGCAACTCGATGTGCAGGGCCTCGGACAGGGCGATGATCGCGGCCTTGGACATCGAGTAGAGACCGGCCACCACCGGCATCAGCCCGGCCATGGAGGAGGTGTTCACGATGTGCCCGCCCTGGCCATGCCGCCGGAGGGCCGGCAGGAACGCCTGGAGGCCATGGGCCACGCCCTTGATGTTCACGTCGATCAACCAGTCCCAATCGGCGGGAGTGGCGTCCGAGACGGCGCCGGTCAGGCCGATCCCGGCATTGTTGACCAGCAGGTCCACGCGGCCCTGTTCGGCCTCGATGCGCTGAGCCGCCTGCTGCATGGCGGCCAGGTCCGTCACGTCCACCTGCAGGGTGGCGACCTCGAGACCTTGGCCGGAGAACTCGGTCTGGGTCTCGGTCAGGTGGTCCGCGCTGCGTCCGGTGACGTAGACGGTCATGCCGGCACGGGCGCAGGCGAGGGCGATGCCGCGGCCGATGCCGCTGCTGCCGCCGGTGATGACGGCGACGCGACCGGTGAGTTCTTGCATGGGTGTTCCTCTCGAGGGCGCCGGAGGTGCCGGCGGGCGGGTCAGGGCGTGGAAGGGGAGGTGGGCTCGGTGCCGGCGCCGGGCAGCCGGAGCAGGCGGGCGGCATTCTCCCGCAGGATCAGGGGCCGCACGGCCTCCCGGAGCGGCAACTGCTCGAAGGCGTCCATCCACCGCTCCGGGGTGATGACCGGGAAGTCCGAGCCGAAGAGCACCTTGTGCTTGAGCAGGGTGTCCGCGTACTGCACCAGCTGCGGCGGGAAGTACTTCGGGGACCAGCCGGAGAGGTCGATGTAGACCCGCGGCTTGTGGAGGGCGATGGAGAGTGCCTCGTCCTGCCACGGGAAGGACGGGTGGGCCATGATGATGTCCATGTCCGGGAAGTCCGCCGCCACGTCGTCGATGGCCAGTGGGTGGGAGTACTTCAGCCGCACCCCGCCCCCGCCGCGGGATCCGGCGCCCACCCCGGTCTGTCCCGTGTGGAACAGCGAGATCAGGCCGAACTCCTCGATGACCTCATACAGGGGGTAGGCCGACCGGTCGTCGGGATAGAACCTCTGCACACCGGGATGGAACTTGAAGCCGCGCACGCCATAGTCGCGGGCGAGGATCCGTGCCTCCCGCACGCCGGCCGCGCCCCGGGCCGGGTCGATGCTGGCGAACGGCACCAGCACGTCCGCATGCTCGGCTGCCAGCTCGGCGATCTCGCGGTTCCCCGGTACCGGTTCGTCGCCGGTGGCGGAGATCGAGTCCACGGTGAAGACGACGGCGGCCATCCGGCGCTCGCGGTAGTAGGCGGCGAGCGCGGGGACCGTGTGCCCGTGCATCGTGCCGATCCCGAAGTACTCGCCCATCTGTTCGCCGGACTCGACCGGGCCGGCGTCGTCCTTCACCGAACGGTGGGCGTGGACGTGGACATCGATGGCGGCCAGGTCCTGCCACTGCTGCAGGGACGGCGCACTGGCGGCTTGCCCAGACCCGGTGCTCATGCTGGGGCCGCCTTGACGTAGTCGGCAGCGGTCCGCAATCGGACGTCCTCGGGGGTGACACCGGGGGCGCACTCGACGAGCGTCAGCACCCCGTCGATCACGTGGAAGACCGCCAGGTCCGTATAGACGCGGGTGACGACGCCCCGGCCGGTCAGCGGGAAGGTGCACTCGGGCACGAGCTTGGGCTGGCCCTTGCGGTCCACGTGCTCCATGCAGACCCAGACCTGCGGGGTGCCGGCCACGAGGTCCATGGCTCCGCCCACGGCGGGGTTGCGTCCCGGGACGTACCAATTGGCCAGGTCGCCGGCCTCGGACACCTGCAGTGCTCCCAGGATGGTCACGTCCAGGTGGCCGCCGCGGATGATCGCGAAGGAGGTGGCCGAGTCCACGATGGCCCCGCCGGGGATCATGCTGGTCGGCTGCTTTCCGGCGTTGGTCAGGTCCGGGTCCTCGGTGCCGGGCTCGGGTGCCGGGCCGAGCCCCAGGATTCCGTTCTCGGACTGGAGGAAGACCTCCCGGTCCGCGGGGATGTGGTGGGGCACCGCCAGTGGGATGCCCACCCCGAGGTTGACGGTGTAGCCGTCCACCAGGTCCGCGGCCAGGCGCTGGGCGATCTCGTCCCGCGTGCGCCCGGTGACCCGGGGGGATTCGGTTCTGGTCATGGACATGGTCAGCCCTTCTGGAGCGAGGCGGCCCGCCGGGGCAGGTCCGCCGGGATGGGTGCTGCAGTCATCACCACGTGGTCCACGAAGACCCCGGGGAGGTGGATGTCGTCCGGATCCAACGCCCCGGTGTCCACCAGCCGTTCGACCTCCACGAAGGTCGTCCGCCCGGACATGGCTGCCAGCGGATTGAAGTTCCGGGCGGAGAGGTGGAAGCGGAGATTGCCCTTGGGGTCGGCCTGCTGCGCCTTGACGAGGCCGAAATCCGCTGTGATGCCGTGCTCGAGGACGTGGGCCCGCCCGTCGAACACCCGTTCCTCCTTCGCCGGCAGCAGGTCGCCCGGGGTCCCCCCGGAATAGGAGGCCGGGAAGGTCCCGTCCGAGAGCATGGTCTCCGCACCCGAGGGCGTGAAGAAGGCGGCGATCCCGGCGCCACCGGCCCGCATGCGCTCCGCCAGCGTGCCCTGCGGGATCAGCTCCAGCTCGACGCGGCCCGCGAAATACTCGTCGTAGAACTCGGGCAGCACGGGGAAGGACCCGGTGATGCGGCGGACCCGGCCCTCCATGACGAGGCGGCCGATGCCCGTGAAATCGTCACCCACGTTGTTGACGTAGAGGTGCAAGTCCTTCTTACCGAGGTCAGACAGCGCGTTGAGCAGGGCGTCGGGGCGCCCGGAACTGCCGAAGCCGCCGACTGCGATCGAGGCGCCGTCCCAGACGGCATCCAGGTGCTCGTGGAGATCGGTGCGGAACTTGTTCATCACGGTGCGTCCTACTTCTCTTCTGGTTCTCGAGAGGGGAGGCCGGGTCTGGGGCCGGCAGGTGGTGGCATCGACCGGTGATGGTCCGGTCATGCAGTAGTCAATCTCCACTCGCCTCTGGGATCATCCCGGTTTCCATGCCGTAGAAGACGGAGCACCGGCAGGACCTTGCGGGCTGGGAATGTGACTCTGATCACGGTGAACCCTTCCGTGCGGCGGAAAGCCCGTGGCAGCGTGCCGGCGGACGGAGCACCGTGGAGGCAGCTGCACCACCGGCGTCTGAAACCGGTGATGCACCCACCTCACCGCCGGCGCCTCGTCCATGGCGCCACCTGCCAGAAAGGGTCCCCCTGAGCATGAAGACTCGTGCGGTCGTATGCCGCGAACCCGGAACGCCCTGGGAAGTCACCGAACTCGATCTCGACGAGCCGAAGGCCAACGAGGTCCGTATCAAGATGATGGCCGCGGGAATGTGCCATTCGGACGACCACATCCAGAAGGGTGATGCCGCGATGCGCATGCCCGTGGTGGGCGGACACGAAGGCGCCGGCATCATCGATGCTGTGGGAGAGGGCGTGACCCGCGTGCAGGTGGGAGACCACGTGGTGTGCTCCTTCATCCCGGCCTGTGGATCCTGCCGCTACTGCTCCACCGGTCACCAGAACCTGTGCGACTCCGGGAAGAACGCCGCCACCGGCGAGTTCCCGGACGGCACCTTCCGTTTCCACCAGGACGGCGTGGACTTCGGCGGCCTCTGTGTGCTGGGGACCTTCTCCCAGCACACGGTGGTCTCCGAGTACTCCGTGATCCCGATCCCGAAGGACCTCCCCTTCGACGTCGCCTGCCTGGTGGGCTGCGGGGTCCCCACCGGATGGGGTTCGGCCGTCCACGCCGCCGGTGTCCAGGTGGGGCAGACCGCGGTCATCTTCGGGGCCGGCGGGGTCGGCATGAACGCCGTCCAGGGCGCGGCCATGTCCGGCGCCAATCGAGTCGTGGTGGTGGACCCGGTGGAGTTCAAGCGTGACAAGGCCCTCGAGTTCGGGGCCACCCAGGTGTTCGCCACGGCGCAGGAGGCCACGGAATTCGTCGTCGAGGCCACCTGGGGTGAACTGGCCGACCACGCCATCATCACGGTCGGCAGCCTGCATGACCAGGTCATTCATGACGCCATCAACATTGTCGGCAAATCCGGCCAGGTGACCATCACCGCCGTCGGCAACGGGTCCATCAAGGAGCACCCGGGTGCCCTGATCGGCTTCCAGCGCCGGATCCAGGGCGCCATCTTCGGTGGCTGCAACCCCCTGCATGACGTGCCCCGCCTGGTCAGCATGTACCAGAACGGCAAGCTCAAGCTCGACGAGCTGATCACCAACCGCTACTCCATGGCCCAGGTGAATGAGGGCTACCAGGACATGCTCGACGGCAAGAACATTCGCGGCATCATCACCATCGACCACTGAGCCAGCGCCCGAGACGGAAGAGAACACCATGACCGCAGTCATCGACCCCCAAGCCACCCTCGATACCCCGCTGCTGGCGGACAACGTCCAGCTGATCGGCGGGGAGTGGGTCCCCGCCGCCTCCGGCGAGACCATCGACGTCATCAACCCCGCGGACCGCGAGCTGCTGAGCCGCATTCCCCGGAGCAACGCCCAGGATGTGGACGCCGCCGTCGAGGCCGCCGAGCGCGCCTTGCCGGGCTGGCGTGACACGAATGCCACGGCCCGGGCCGGGCTGCTGCTGCGCTGGGCATCCCTCGTGGAGGAGAACGCCCAGATCCTGGACCAGCTGGAATCCCGCGACGTCGGCCGGCCCCACTGGGGGCCCTCGCCCCTGGCGGGGATGATCCGCTTCATCGCCGGCCAGGCGGACAAGGTCCAGGGCGTCTCGCTGCCGACCTATTCGCCGGACGTCCTCGGCTTCACCCTGCGCGAGCCTTACGGCGTGGTCGGGGCCATCATCCCGTGGAACGCGCCCGGACCGATGTTCACCAACGAGGTCGCCGCGGCCATCGCCGCGGGCAACACCATCGTCATCAAGCCGGCCGAGGATGCCCCGCTGGCACCCCTGGCCCTGGCCCGGCTGGCCATGGACGCCGGGATCCCGGCCGGGGTGATCAACGTGGTCACCGGCCTCGGCTCCGAGGCCGGTGCGGCCATCCCCCGGCATCCCGGCATCCGGCGGGTGGGATTCACCGGATCACCGGCCACGGGCTCGCTCGTGATGGAATCCTGTGCCCGGAACCTCATCCCGCTCCACCTGGAACTGGGCGGCAAGTCGCCCCAGGTGATCTTCCCGGACGCGGACCTCTCCGTGGCCGCACCGGCGATCGCCTCCGGCATCACCCTGAATACCGGGCAGATCTGCGCCGCGGGCTCGCGCGTGGTGGTGCATCGCAGCGTTCACCAGGAAGTGGTCGAGCGGTTGGCCGCGGCCCTGCAGAAGGTCACCGTGGGCCCCTGGCACCAGCAGGTGAACATGGGCCCGCTGATCAACGGTCGCCAGCACGAGCGCGTCCTGGGGTACATCGAGGCGGGCAAGGCGGGCGGCGCCGAGGTGGTGGTCGGTGGCGACGTGCCCTCCGGCGGCGACTACGGTGACGGATTTTTCGTCAACCCCACCCTCTTCGACAATGTCAGCCCGGACATGAGAATCGCCCAGGAGGAGATCTTCGGGCCGGTGCTCTCCGTCATTCCGGTCGACAGCGAACAGGAGGCCATCGAGGTGGCCAACGGCGTGGACTACGGGCTGGTCGCGTCCGTGTGGACCCAGGATGTGGGCACCGCCGTCCGGATGTCCCGAGCCCTGCAGGCGGGCCAGGTGGGCGTCAACAACGCCCTGGGCGCCGGCGTCATCGGTGGCCCCTTCGGCGGCTACAAGAGCAGTGGCTTCGGCCGGACCATGGGCGCCGACGCCGTCCTCAACTGGACGCAGATCAAGACCGTCTCGATGCGCGGCGCCACGCCCGCGGCCCACTGAACGAAAGGCAGACCGACATCATGGCTATCACCACACCCACGGCGGCCAGCGACCAGCCCACCAGCGCGCGGGCCGGCGGTGCCACCCTCACCACCCGGGCCGCCGTCGCCCGGGGGCCACACGACGGCTGGCAGGTCACCGACCTGCAATTGGATCCGCCCAAGGCGCACGAGGTCCGGGTCAAGCTGCACGCCTCCGGCCTGTGCCATTCGGACCACCACATCACCGCCGGAGACGCCCCCGTCCGCTTCCCGATCGTCGGTGGCCACGAGGGGGCCGGCATCGTCGAGTCGGTCGGCCCCAGCGTCACCCGGGTGAAGCCGGGCGACCGCGTGGTCTGTGCCTACATCCCTGCGTGCGGCTACTGCCGACCGTGCTCGACCGGGCACCAGAACATGTGCGTCAAGGGGCTCAACGCCGGGACGGGCATGTTCCTGGACGATACCTTCCGCTTCCACGACGGTGACGGCGAGGACGTCGGCGGGTTCTGCACCCTGGGCACGTTCTCCCAGTACACGGTGCTCTCCGAGTACGCTGCCGTCCCGCTGCCGGATGACATCCCGTTCGAGCTCGGTGCGCTGGTGGGCTGCGGCGTCCCCACCGGGTGGGGATCCGCCGTCTATGCGGCCGAGGTCCGCGCGGGGGACACCGTGGTGATCTTCGGAGCCGGCGGTGTGGGCTCCAATGCGGTCCAGGGAGCCCGCTACGCCGGGGCCAAGAACGTGATCGTCGTGGATCCCGTGGCCTTCAAGCGGGAGTCCTCACTCGAGCTGTTCGGGGCCACCCATGCGTTCGCCACGGCTCAGGAGGCCCATGACTTCGTGGTGGAGACCACCTGGGGGCAGCTGGCCGACAAGGTCATCATCACCGCGGACGCCGTCACCCAGGAGATGGCCAATGCCGGCATCGCGATGACCGGCAAGGGCGGCAAGCTCACCATCACCTCGGTCGGCCACCTGAACGAGCAGGCCGTGACCATCCATGCCGGACTGCTCATCAGCTACCAGCGGCAGATCCGGGGAGCCCTGTTCGGTGACTGCAATCCGTTGTATGACATCCCGAAGCTGCTGGGTCTCTACCGGACCGGGGATCTCAAGCTCGAGGAACTCATCACCCGCAAGTACACCCTCGACGAGGTGAACACGGCCTACGAGGATCTGCTGGCCGGCCGCAACATCCGCGGCATCATCGTCCACGAGCAGTAGGAGCGCGTCCATGACCCAGACCATCCTCGACCCCACTGGACGAGGGGCCCAGCACGCGGGGTCCGCTGCAGGTCCAGCCGACCCGCAGGGCCGCCCGACCCCTGAGCTGGCGCCCCGGCCGGCGTCGTTGGCCGGAGCCCGGATCGGGCTGCTGGACAACACGAAGCACAACGCCCTGCTGTTCCTGACCGTAGTGGGGGAACTCCTCGTGGAGGAGCACGGTGCCGCGTCCGTCGGCATCGTGGAGACCAAGAAGAACTTCTCCATCCCCGTGGACGAGGAGATCGTTTCCCGGTACCGGGAGTCGTGCGACGTGGTGGTCACCGGAGTCGGCGACTGCGGTTCCTGCAGTGCCGCCGCCGTGGCGGACGGGATCAACTTCGAGCGGGCCGGCCTGCCGGCCGCCGTGGTCCTCACGGATGCCTTCGACATCACCGGCCGCACCATGGCCGGCGTGCAGGGGGCGCCGGACTATGAGTGGATCCGGACCGAGCACCCGATGGCCGTGCTGACCGAGGAACAGGTGCGTGAACGCGCTCGCCTGCTGCTGCCGGAGATCCTGTCCGCCCTGACGGTCCCGGATCAGGAGGCGCGAGCATGACCGCGGCGCCCGTGCAGCACAAGCAACACGAGCAGCACGGTCAGTCCCTGGACCCTGCTGCCGCCCAGAGCGCTATCGAGCACGCCTACGAGCAGGGCTGGACGGACGGGCTGCCCGTGGTGCCGGCCACCCAGGACCTCGTGGACCGCTTCCTCGCGGCCGCTGGCCGCCCCGCAGACGAAGTGCTCAGCCACCTGAAGCAGGTCGACCGCACCGTGACGGTCGAACTGCTGGCCATCAACGCGGCCATGGCCGGATGCCGGCCGGAGTACTTCCCGGTGGTCCTGGCCGCCTGGCAGGCGCTCGCCCAGGAGCGGACCACCGGTGGCGGCGGCTGGCAGTCCACGAGTGGACCGGCCCCGTTGATCATCGTCAACGGGCCGCTGCGCCAGGAACTCGGATTCAACAGCACCGGAGGGGTGTTCGGGCCCGGCTTCCGGGCCAACGCCACCGTGGCCAGGGCCATCGGACTCACTGTCCGTAACGCCTATGGGATCCGCCCGCACGAGCTCGAACAGGCCACGCAGGGCCTGCCCGGACGGTGGTCCATCTGTCTCGCGGAGAACGAGGAGGAAAGCCCCTGGGCCCCCCTCGCGGAAGACCTGGGGGTCAGCGGCAACGCCGTGACCTCCACGTTGCTGCGTACCAGCGAGTTCGTGGACAACCGGCATACGTCCGATCCGGAGCAGTTGCTCGCCGACTTCGCCGACACCATCGGCCGTTCCGGCCCGTGGATCTTCCGGAATGCCGGGGCCGGAGTGGTGCTGTGCCCCGAGCACGCCAACCAGCTGGCCAAGGCCGGGTTCTCCCGAGCCGACGTGGCGGCCTGGCTCGCCGAGCACGCCGGACGCACCACGGGACAGCTGGCCGCCGTGGGCAAGGACCGGGCCAACGAGAACGGAGTCCGGTTTCCCGGGGACGCTAAGGACCCGGACCAGTTCCAGCGCACCATCGCCGACCCGGCGTCCATGATCGTGGCCGTGGCAGGGTCCCGCAACGCCGGGATCTCCATGGTGGTGCGGTACTTCGCCGACTGGTCCGGAAAACCAGTGGCCATCACCACCGGCACGTCACCACAGAAGGATGATCGATGACCAGGACTGATGTCGAGGAACGTCTGGCCGGCACACCGTTGGAGGATCCGCTGGCCGCCCAGGGCACCGCCCGGATGTCCGGGCGCCGAGCCCTCATCACGGGGGCCGGACAGAACGGAGACCTGCCCGGCGTCGGATACGGCATCGCCCGGCTCCTGGCGGCCCGCGGCGCCTCCGTGGTGGTGCTGGACCGCAGCGACGAGGCGGCCCAGCGCACCGTCGACCGGATCAGGGCCGAGGGCGGCACGGCTCACGCGCTGACCGCGGACGTGACCACCGACGCCGCGTGCGAGCGGGCCGTGACCGAGGCTGCCGGATTCCTCGGCGGCTTGGACACCCTGGTGAACAACGTGGCGAGCGGAGACCGGGCGGGGATCTTCGAGGTCACCCCCGAGCGGCTCGACGAACTGATGAACATCAACTTCACCTCCGCCTGGTCCGTCACCCGCCACGCGGTGCCCCATCTGCCCCCGGGCAGCGCCATCCTCAACATCTCCTCCGTGGGCGTGAGTGCGCGCGGGCCCGGGATGCCGTACTGCGTGGCCAAGGCCGGGTTGGAGAACTTCAGCGTGGGAGCGGCCTCCACCCTCGGTCCGCAGGGCATCCGCGTGAACTGCATCGAAGTGGGTGCCATCTGGGGCTCCTTCGCCGCCGCCAATATGGACGAGCGCTTCCGTGAGGCACGCCGGGAGAGCACCACCCTGAAGAAGGAGGGCAGCGCCTGGGACATCGCCCACGCCGCCGCCTTCCTGCTCAGCGACGAAGCCCGGTGGATCACCGGCCAGATCCTGGCGGTGGACGGCGGCCCCTTCGGGCGCAGCGGCCCCGCCGCCCCGCCCGTGGCCACCGTGGCCCGCTAAGGAGAGACCGACGATGACACAGCGTTTGCATGACCACCTGCCGGACACCGTGAGGGCCGTGGTCCAGACCGGTCCCAGCACCCTGGAGATCCGAGAGTTCCCGCGCCCGGTGATCGGCCCCGACGATGGACTGCTGAGGGTCGAGGCCAACGGCATCTGCGGTTCGGACGTGGAGATCTTCCGCGGCCATCTCCAGGGCCGGTCCAGGCCACCCTTCATCCCGGGGCATGAGCCGCTGGGCATCATCGAGGAACTCGGCGAGCGCGCCGCCGAGCGGTGGGGCGTCCAGGTGGGTGACCGCGTGGCCCTCGAGGTGATCGTGCCCTGCCGGTCCTGTGCCGACTGCCTCATGGGCCGCTACCAGGCCTGCCGCCACAAGCAGAACGGCCATGGCGTCACCCCGGTGGACGTGGAGCCGTCCCTCTACGGCGGCTTCGCCGAGTACCTGTACCTCGCGCCCAACGCGGTGATGCACAAGATCGACAAGTCCCTGCCGATCGACATCGCCGCCATGTACAACCCCCTGGGAGCAGGGGTCCGGTGGGCGGTGGACCTGGGCGAGGTCGGCCTGGGGGACACCCTGGTGGTCCTCGGGGCCGGACAGCGGGGGTTGGCCGCCGTGATGGCGGCCAAGGCTGCCGGCGCCCGCACCGTCATCATCACCGGGCTGGAGTCCGACCGGCACAAGCTGGCGGTCGCCGAGGAACTCGGAGCGGACCACACCGTGGTGGTGGACGGTCCGGACGGACGGGACATCGTCGAGGCCGTCACGGAGATCACCGGGGGCCGGATGGCGGATGTCTCGCTGGACCTGACGCCCATGGCGGCGGGACCGGTCACGGATGCCCTGAAGGTGGTCCGCCATGGTGGCCGCGTGGTGCTGGCCGGTCTGAAGGGCGGGCGCGAAATCCCCCTCAGCACGGACCTGCTGATCAACCGGGGTCTCACGGTCCGTGGCGCCTACGGCGTGGACGCGGCCGCCAACGAGAAGGCCATCGCCCTGCTGGAATCCGGACGCTTCCCGCTGGAGCGGCTGCACACCCACACCTTCGGCCTGGAACAGGTCGCCGAGGCCATCGAGACCCTCGCCGGAGACCGCGAGGACAAGAGCGCCATCCACGTCACCGTCCAACCCCACCTCGGGCGGATCTCTGACCCAGGGGTGGCACCGCACCTTTTGACCGCAAGCCACTGAGTCATCCCCGAACGGGAGAAGGACACACCATGATCATTGACGCCCACGCCCACGTGCTGCCAGACGGCTACCCCGAGGATGCCCCGTCCTGCTTCCCGTCGATGGAGGCGGTGACGGGTTCCACGGACCGCACCCTCGCCTTCGGCGAGATGCGGTTCCGGGCCAAGGATGTGTTCTTCGCCGCCGAACGGCGACTCGAGGCTCAGGATGCCTCGGGTGTGGACCGGGAGGTGGTCAGTCCCATGCCGCCGCTGCTGAAGTACGACCTCCTGCCCGCCGATGGCCTGGCCCTGGCCCAGCACGTCAATCACTTCACCGCGGAACTGTGTGGCCATGACCCGGACCGATTGACCGGTCTCGGGATGGTGCCGCTGCAGGACCCGGACGCCGCCACCGGCGAACTGGCCGCGATCAAGGAGGCGGGCCTGGCCGGCGTCGAGATCGCCTCGAACATCATGGGCGACTCGATCGGCCACGAGAAGTTCCTGGGCTTCTTCCAAGAGGCCGAACGGATCGGCCTGTCCGTGTTCGTTCACGCCATGCCCTCACCCATGAACCGACTCCCGAAGTCCGCCATGGGGACCTACGTCGTCGGGGTGGAGGGCATGTTCGCGGCCGGTTCCATGGTGCTGGGCGGCACGGCCGCCGCCTGCCCGGACCTGCGCATCTCCTTCAGCCATGCCGCCGGCGGCTTCGCCATGATGCTGCCGCGGGCCAACTACTTCTGGGGCGGCGCCTGGAACGAGGGTCCGGTGGACCTGGACCGGGCCGTGATGCACGACGACGGCCCCTCGCCTCTGGAGATCGCGCGGCGGTTCTACTACGACTCGATGGTCTTCGACCACCGGACCCTCCGTTATCTCATCGACCTGCTCGGAGCTGACCGGCTATTGGTGGGGTCGGACTTCCCCGCGATGCTCCGTGAGGACCCGGTGGCCAAGACCCTGCGTGACATGGACCTGCCCGCGGATCAGTGGGAGGACATCAGCTCACGCAACGCCTTGCGCTGGCTGGGAGAGGCCCGACCGGCCACTTGACCTGACGGCTTCCGACTGGCTTTCACCCGATGGAAATCATCTGTGAGCGGCTCCCTGACTGGGCCAGACTTCTCGTAAGCGAGATGTGCGGTAGATCACATCCCGGACCCGTCGTCCACCATTCTGGGGAGTCGTCATGAGCTGTACACCACGCCAGAAAGCCCCGCGCCGCGGGTTCCTGGGAACCGTTGCCCTGGCGGCCAGCCTGGGCCTCGTCCTCGCCGGCTGCGGAGCCGGAGATGCTGGCACCAACGTCTCGGACAACGGGGAGGCCGCGGTGGGTGAGCCACAGTCCGGCGGGGACCTGACGGTGCTCCTGGACGCCGGGTACTCCGGCGGCTGGGACACCGGGCTGGATCCGGCGACCTCCAACTCGGTGGGGGCGAACCAGTCGCTGAACTCGGCGATCTTCGGTGGGCTGTTCACGCTGGAGGCCGATGAGAACGGCGAGAACGCGGAGATCGTTCCCCATCAGGCCGAGAGCTTCGAGTTCTCGGAGGACGGGCTGACCCTGACCGTGAAGCTCCGGGAGGGCATCACCTTCTCGGATGGGACGCCCATGGACGCCGAGGCCGTCCTGTGGAACTGGATCCGCAACCTCAGCTCGGGGAGCACGGGAGCCCCGCAACTGGACCTGGCCCATGACCTGCCGATGCCGGAACTGGACCAGCAGTTCCTGGACGACCTCTACGCGGCCCTGCCCGATGACGTAGACCAGGAGTTGATCGAGCAGCGTCTGGGAGCCATCCGTGCCGTGGATGACGTGACGCTGGAGATCCACCTGGCCACGGCGAACGGTGCCCTCGTGAACGCCATGCCCTACAACAATCTGAACCTGATTGCCTCGCCCACGGCGTATCAGGAGATGGGTGCCCAGGCATTCAGTCAGGCCCCCGTGGCGGCGGGCCCGTTCACAGTGGAGGCCAACCGCATCAGCGAGCGTCTGGACCTGGACAAGAACGAGGACTACTTCAAGGACGGCCTGCCGTACCTGGACGAGCTGTCCTTCCAGTCCGTGGCCGGAGACCAGGTGATGTACCAGACGTTGCAGGCCGGCCAGGGGGATGCGATCGAGGGCCTGAGCTCCCTGACTCTGATCGAGCAGGCCCAATCCAATCCCCAGGTCACCACCACACTGGGGGCGCCCACCTCTCCGTACGTGATCCAGCTGAACACGCGCAAGGCGCCGTTCGATGACAAGAAGGCCCGGGAGGCGATCTACTACGCCACGGACTTCGAGGCCATCAACGAGGGACTCTTCGGCGGCCAGGGTGACATGTCACAGTCGTTCACCGCCTCCGGTGGCCTGTTCCACCAGCCGGAGGTCGAGGGATACCGCACCTACGATCCGGAGAAGGCCCGGGAGCTGGTCGAGGAGATCGGCGGACTCACGGTCGAGCTGGGCACCACGGACATCGTGACCGCCCGCCAGGTCACGACCGCGCTACAGACCCAATGGCAGGACGCCGGGATCGACGTCACGATCGACTCCAAACCTCTCGGTGACGTCATCACCAAATTCGGCACCGGGGAGTGGGAGTCCATGCTCCAGACCGCCGGCGCATGGGACCCGGCCGCCGGCATCGGCGTGGCCGTCCGCTTCGGCTCCACCTCCACGTACAGCGGGACCCCCTTGCCGGAGGGAGCCAGCACCGCGGCCGACGCCCTGGCAGGTGGGTTGCAGACCGACCTGGACCAGGTCATCCAGGACGCCGCCGGAACGGTGGACGAACAGGAACGTGAACAGCTCTACCAGCAGGCCGCGAAGATGATCTCCGACGAGGCCTACGGTCCCTTCGGCATCGCCTTCTCCCCGGCCCAGGTGGTCCGCAAGGGCGTCCACGGCCCCGGGCTCACCACCCCGATTCCTGCCTTGGCGGTCAATCCCGGGGTCATCTACGAGCGCGTGTGGGTTGAACAGTGACTGACACCGCCGTCCACCCGCACGCTGCCCGGCCGGACGGGACCAAACCGCCGGGCAGGCCGGGACGCAGGGCCACCCAGGGCACCAGCAACGGCTCGCCCCTGCTGAGGCTGTTCGGCCGCCGCCTGCTGATGACCATTCCGCTGCTGCTGGCCATCAGCGTCCTGGTCTTCGTGCTGCTGGAGATGATGCCCGGGGACCCGGCGCGCAACCAGGCCGGCATGGATGCCTCCGAGGAGCAGGTCGAGGCCGTCCGCCAGCGGATGGGCCTGGACCGGCCGGCCCCTGAGCGATATCTCGGCTGGCTCTTCGGCCTCTTCCGCGGGGACCTCGGCCAGTCGTCCGTCAGCGGCCAGTCAGTGGCGGACATGATCGCCGATCGCGCTCCCGTCACCCTGGAACTGGTCGTCCTCGCCTTCGTGGTCTCCCTCGGGATCGCGATCCCGGTGGCCCTGATGGCCGCACGCAAGCCGGGCGGGCTGTTCGACCGGGCCACCATGGTGGTCGCCATGACCATGTTGGCGGTTCCGAACTTCGTGCTGGCCATGCTGCTCGTCCTGGTCTTCGCCATCACGCTCCAGATGCTGCCCGCCATCGGGTTCGTCCCCCTGGAGGACGGGCTGGTACCCAACCTGAGATCGGTCGCCATGCCGGTCCTGGCCCTGGCCGTCCCCCTGGCAGCCTTCTATACCCGTTTCCTGCGCGGCGACCTCGTCGAGCAGATGAACTCCGCCGACTACGTGGACACGGCCCGGTCCAAGGGCGTCCGCCCCGGTCTGGTCCTGTGGCTCCACGCCTTCCGCAATTCCTCTTTCGGGCTGCTGACCATCGTGGGCCTGAACATCGGCACTCTGGTGGGTGGCACGGTCATCATCGAACAGATCTTCGCGATGCCGGGGATGGGCATGATGATGCTGGAGGGAGCCATGTCCCAGGACGTGGCCGTGGTGCAGATGTGCGTGTTCATCTTCGCGGCCGTGGCCGTGCTCGCCAACCTCGTCGTCGACCTGATGTATGCCGTCCTCGACCCAAGGATCCGTTATGGCAGTCACTGAAGCCCCCGCGGTCCTCGCCGCGTTGCCCGATGTTCACGACGATTCCGACCTGCGCTGGGGCCGCCTGCGCCAACGCCTGGTGGTCGGCCTGCCGGTGGCCTTCGTCAGCCTGCTGCTGCTGGCCTGCTTCGTGGCCCCGTACGTGTTTCCCGTTCCGGCCCCGGTCGGCGGCAGCATCCTGGAAAGCGCACTGCCGCCGGGCAGCCCCGGCCACCTGCTGGGCACGGACATCAACGGCAACGACGTCCTGGCCCGGCTGCTGCACGGTGGCCAGTCGTCGCTGATCGTGGCCATCTCGGTCAACCTCATCGGCCTCGCCGTCGGTGGGGGCATCGGCGCCTTGTCCGGCTATGTCGGCGGCCGGGTGGACAACCTCATCATGCGGGTCCTGGACGTGTTCATCGCCTTCCCCTCCCTGGTCCTCACCATCTTCATCGCCCAGGCCCTGGGCCCGAGTATCCCGAACACCATCCTGGCGCTGTCCGCCTTCAGCATCCCGGCCGTGGCCCGAGTGGCCCGCTCGGCCACGCTGAGGGTGATGACCATGCCGTACCTCCAGGCCGCCGAGCTCAGCGGCAGCCCTGCCTGGCGCATCCTGCTGCGGCATGTAGCGCCGAACATCAGCCCGCAGATGCTGAACTTCGCCATGCTCGGCATGGGGATCGTGATCGTGACGGAGGGTGCCCTGAGCTTCCTCGGCCTGGGCATCCCACCGCCCGCACCGAGCTGGGGAAACATGATCTTCGAGGGCCAGCAATCGATGTCCGCCACACCACTGCTGGTGCTGTGGCCCAGCCTGGCCCTCCTGGCCACGGTGCTGTCCTTCAACCTGTTGGGTGAGAACATCCGCGACGAGATGAGTGGGCGATGAGCACGACCATGACCATCACACCAGAGCCGACCACCTCCGACGGGATCGGAGACAAGCCGGTCCTCAGGGTCAGAGACCTGCAGGTCACGTTCACGCGGGCCGGCAAGCGCATCCGGGCCGCCAAGGGAGTGTCCTTCAACGTCCGGCCCGGGAAGATGCTGGCCATCATCGGTGAATCGGGCTCCGGCAAGTCCGTCACCGTCCGCGCCCTGATGGGCCTGTTGCCACCCAGCGCCAGGGTGTCTGGGTCCGCGGACCTCGACGGCAGGGAACTGGTGGGCCTGAGTGACCGGAAGATGAGGTTGGTACGAGGCCAGGAGATCTCCATGGTCTTCCAGGACCCGGCACGTTCGTTGAACCCGACCATGTCGGTGGGTGCGCAGATCGTGGAATCGGTCCGGACCCATCGAACGATCGGCCGCAAGGACGCAGCGGAGAGGGCCATCGAACTCCTCAAGCTCGTGCGACTGCCCGCCCCTGAGAAGAGGTTCCACCAGTTTCCGCACCAGCTGTCCGGCGGCATGCGCCAGCGCGTCATGATCGCCATCGCGCTGGCCTCCGACCCCAAGGTCCTCATCGCGGACGAAGCGACCACAGCCCTGGACGTGACCACCCAGGCCCAGATCATGGAGCTGCTGGTGGACCTGCGAGAGCGACTGGGGACCGCGGTCATCATGATCAGCCACGACCTGGGACTGGCCGCCAGCTATGCCGACGAGGTGCTCGTGATGTATGCCGGCCAGGTGGTGGAGCAGGCCGAGACCTCGGAACTGTTCGCCAACGTCAGGATGCCGTACACCCGCGCCCTCCTGGAGGCCATTCCCCAGGTGTCCCGGCCCTCCCACTCGGCCCTGACCGTCATCGGCGGGCACCCGCCGGATCCCTCCCAGCGGATCGAGGGCTGCCCGTTCCGGCCGCGATGCGTCCGGGCGACCGAAACCTGTGTCACGGCGCCGGCGTTGCAGGAGCATGAGGCCGGCCACTGGTACGCGTGCTGGCATCCGGTGACCGGCGCGCTGGCTCCCGGGCCGGCGTCGGGAACCGACGGAGAACCCGGTGTGCTGGAACCGGGAGAGGAGTCGGACTCATGACCACGGAGAACAGTATCGAAGACACCGGCCCGGAGCGGCCTGAGCCGCTGCTGTCCGTCAGGAACATCGTCCAGGAGTTCGAGAGCCGTGGACCCGGGGGAGTGAAGGAGGGCGTGGTCCATGCCGTCTCCGACATCTCGTTCGACCTGATGCCCGGCGAGACCCTGGGGATCGTGGGGGAGACCGGTTCGGGAAAGTCCACCCTGGCACGTGCCGTGATCCAGGTCGACCGGCCGAAGTCTGGATCCGTGGTGTTCAGGGGCGAGGACCTGACCGGGCTCAGCCGCAAGGAGCTGAAGAAGGTCTGGTCCAATTTCCAGATGGTCTACCAGGATCCCTTCAGCTCCCTGAACCCGCGGTGGCGGATCGAGGACGTGGTGGCCGAACCGCTGGACAGTCACCGCTCACTGAGCCGGCAGGAACGTCGGGCGAAGGTGCGGGAACTGTTGGACCTCGTGGGCCTGGACCCGGACACCTACCTGCGGCGCCGGCCCATGGAACTGTCCGGTGGGCAGGCACAGCGGGTCGCCATCGCCCGGGCCATCGCCCTGGACCCGGCGGTCATCATCTGCGACGAGGCCATCTCCTCCCTGGACGTCCTCATCCAGGCTCAGGTGATCAACCTGTTCGAGAAGCTCCGCGTGGAACTGGGGCTGTCCTACCTCTTCATCGCCCACGACCTCGCCACGGTGAAGCAGGTCAGCGACCGGGTCGCAGTGCTCTATCTCGGCCAACTGGCCGAGATTGCCCCCTCAGATCGGATGTACGAGACGCCGCGTCACCCCTATACGCGTGCACTGCTGGACTCGGTGCCCGGACTCGACCCGGAGACCGGGGTGGCCAAGCGGCCCATCACCCTGCCCGGGGACGTCCCGAGCCCGTTGGATCCGCCCTCGGGGTGCCGGTTCCGCACCCGCTGCCCCTTTGCCCAGGACGTCTGTGCGGCCGTGGAGCCGAGGCTGGAACCATGCTCGGGCGGCGGATTCGTGGCCTGTCATTTCCCCCTGGACGACGACGGCCTGACCACCAACGGGCATCCGGAGGGCGCCAAGGCTGCCCAGCCCGCGTAGCGCCTTTCGTCCGACGGAAGGTGCATGGTAGCTGCCGTCCACCTGGGACAGACTTCCATGAAGCCAATGTGACGTGAATCACTCTGGTTGATCCTCCATCACCGTCCTCTTGGGAGTCGTCATGAATACCATGCCCCGCCAGAAGGGTCCGCGCCGCGGGCTCCTCGGTACCCTGGCCCTGGCGGCCAGCCTCAGTCTCGTCCTCGCCGGTTGTGGTGGGGGAGAGCCCAACGCGGAAGGCGAAGCCAACGGGGCCACCGAAGCTGCCGCCAACGTGGGCGAGCCTCAGACCGGCGGTGACCTGACCGTGCTGCTCGATGCCGGTTTCGCCGGTGGGTGGTCCACGGGGCTGGACCCGGCGACCTCCAATACGGTCGGCGCCAACATGCCGCAGAACTCGGCGATCTTCGGCGGACTGTTCACCCTCGAGGCCGATGAGAACGGCGAGAACGCGGAAATCGTTCCGAATCAGGCCGAGAGCTATGAATTCTCGGAGGACGGGCTGACCCTGACGGTGAAGCTCCGGGAGGGCATCACCTTCTCGGACGGATCCCCGTTGAACGCTGATGCGGTGGTGTGGAACTGGATCCGTGCGTTGAGTTCCGGCAGTACGGGTACGCCCCAACTGGACCTCGATCTCACGCGGGACATGCCGGAACTGGACCAGCAGTTCCTGGACGACCTCTACGCGGCCCTGCCCGAGGACGTGGATGAGGCCGTGATCGAGCAGCGGCTGGGGGCCGTCCAGGCCGTGGACGACCTCACCTTCGAGGTCCACTTCTCCGTGGCCAACGGTGCCTTCGTCAACGCCATGCCCTCCACCAGCCTGAACTTCGTCGGCTCGCCCACGGCGTATCGGGAGATGGGCGCGGATCAGTACAGTCAGGCGCCGGTTGCGGCGGGGCCCTTCACCGTCGACGCCAACCAGTTGTCCGAACGGCTGGAGCTGACCCGGAACGAGGAGTACTTCAAGGACGGCCTGCCGTATCTGGACGAGTTGTCCTTCCAGTCCGTGGGCGGAGACCAGGTGCTGTACCAGACGTTGCAGGCCGGCCAGGGGGATGCGATCGAGGGCCTGAGCTCGGTCACGCTGATCGAGCAGGCGCAGGAGAACCCGAACCTGACCGTCACTCCCGGGGCGCCCACCTCTCCGTATGTGATCCAGCTGAACACGCGCAAGGCGCCGTTCGATGACAAGAAGGCGCGGGAAGCCATCTACTACGCCACGGACTTCGAGGCCATCAACGAGGGACTCTTCGGCGGTCAGGGTGACATGTCTCAGTCGTTCACCGCCTCCGGTGGCCTGTTCTACGAGCCGGAGGTCGAGGGATACCGCACCTATGATCCCGAGAAGGCCCGGGAGCTGGTCGAGGAGATCGGCGGTTTGACGGTCGAGCTGGGCACCACGGACATCGTGACCGCGCGTCAGGTCACCACCGCGCTGCAGACCCAGTGGCAGGACGCCGGGATCGACGTCACGATCGACTCCAAGCCCCTCGGTGACGTGATCACCAAGTTCACCAGCGGCGAGTGGGAGTCCATGCTCCAGACCGCGGGCGCGTGGGAGCCTGCTGCCGGTATCGGGGTGGCCGTCCGCTTCGGCTCTACCTCTCCGTTCAGCGGCACTCCGCTGCCGGAGGGTGCGGAGACGGCGACCCAGGCGCTGGAGGAGAACCTGAACACCGAGCTCGATGAAGTGCTGACGAATGCCGCGTCCACCGTGGACCAGGAGGAGCGCGGCGAACTGTACAAGCAGGCCGCGAAGATGATCTCCGACGAGGCCTATGGTCCGTTCGGTATGGCCTTCTCCCCGGCCCAGGTGGTCCGAAAGGGCGTCCACGGCCCCGGACTCACCACGCCCATCCCGGCCCTCGTGGTCAACAGTGGGGTCCTGTATGACCGGGTCTGGGTGGAGCAGTGATGCCAGTCCGATGAACACACCGCCACACACCGCCGGCCGGGGGCAGCGCCCCCGGCCGGCGGTGTGTTCAGACAAGGTTCAGACGAGCTGGCCGTCGTCGCCGATCTCCGTGGGGTAGGTGATGTCGATCGCGTCAGCGGCCGTGCCGGTGGCGTTGGAGATCATGGCGGCCATCAGGTTCTTGGGCACCAGGCAGTCCCCGCAGACACCGTCCTCGGCACGGATGCGGGCGTCAAGCCGGTCACCGGACTCGTCGATCTGCAGGATGTAGCCGTCCGCGGCCAAGGTCTGGCGCAGGTCTTCGAGGGGCTGGGTGGTCATGGTTCCTCCGGTGGGGTGGCGGGAGCCGAGGCTCAGGGTGGGGCTGGCGGCCGGTGCTGTTCCGAGTGCCGGCATGGCCGTGTCGGGTCAATTGTGGTCCCCGGGCCGAGCAATCCTGAGGTGTCCTTCCGCCGCACGGAACATCGCCTGGGCGGGGAACCGGCGTCGTGATCCGCTACCGTGAGCTCTCCCAGGACGCATCGAAGCGCCCGGTCCTCAGCGGCAGGATGGTCACCAGCGCCAGTGCGCCGAGGGCCAGGATGTACAGCGAGATCGGCCAGGAGGCGCCGAAGCTGGCGTAGAGGCTGGTGGCGATCAGCGGGGCGAACCCGCCGCCGACGATCGAGCCGATCTGGTAGGCCGTGGAGGCGCCCGAGTACCGGATGTTGGCGGGGAACAGCTCGGCCACCAGGGCCGCCTGCGGGCCGGCCATGAGCGACTGGGCGACGAGGAGGACGGCGAAGCCGAGCAGGATGAGCACCGGCTGCGCCGTGTCCACGAGCCAGAAGAACGGGAAGGCACCCAGGACCACGAGCGCCGCGCCGGCCACGAAGACGGACTTCTGCCGGAACCGGTCCGCCAGCATCGCCCCCAGCAGCACGGTGACGAGGTGGACCACCGCACCGCCGACGATCAACCAGAGCATGGTGGGCTGGGGGAGGCCCAGTGCCTCGGTGCCGTAGGAGAGCATGTACACGGAGTAGAGGTAGCCGATGGCCGGGGAGGCTGCGGAGGCCAGGCCGGCCAGCAGGGTGGTCCCGCCATGGTGGCGCAGCAGCTCGCCGAGCGGGAAGCGGTGCACCTCGTCGTTCTCCTGCGTCTGCTGGAAGACCGGGGAGTCCTCGACCTTGAACCGCAGGTAGAGGGCCACGATGATCAGCAGGGCGGAGACCAGGAACGGGACGCGCCAGCCCCAGGCCTCGAAGGCCTCCGGGGCGAGGGTGGCCGTGACGATGATGAAGACCAGGTTGGACACGATGATGCCGACCGGCAGGCCCATCTGCGGGAAAGCGCCGAACAGGGCGCGCCGGTTCCGCGGGGCGTACTCGACCGCCATGAGGACGGCACCACCCCACTCGCCACCCACGCCCAGGCCCTGGACGAAGCGCAGCACCACCAGCAGGATCGGCGCCCAGACGCCGATGGTCGCGAAGTTCGGCAGCAGGCCGATGCCCACGGTGGCGCCGCCCATTACCAGCATGGTGATCAGCAGCATCTTCTTGCGGCCGATCTGGTCGCCGAAGTGGCCGGCGAGCAGGCCGCCGATCGGCCGGGCGATGAACCCGACCGCAAAGGTGGCGAAGGCCGAGAGGGTCCCGGTGATGGGGTCCTCGCTCGGGAAGAACTGCGGTCCGAAGATCAGGGCTGCCGCCGAGCCGTAGATGAAGAAGTCGTACCACTCGATGGCGGTGCCCACGAAGCTGGCGCCGAGGACCTTGCGCTGTTCGGCGGGGGTGGGGGCTACCGCGCCGGCTGGCGGCGTCGGGGAGTGGGGTGTCTCTGCGGCGGGAGCGACGGGGTGGTTCGAAGACAAGGATCGAAACCTTTCTCGGATCTGGTCACGGGGTGCATCGGTCGAGGTCGTCGTGCGGTGATCTGAAACACATGTCACTATCCCCGTAGGGAGTTGGATTGTCAACAATTTTGTTGGCAGTTTTCCGAGTTCGTGTCTACGCTGGGGGCACGAGTGAGCATCCAGCACCGGCGCACCGGCGCTGACACCCCGAAAGGAACCCACCATGACCAGCAGTTCCCCCTCCGACCGTTCCGCCGGCCGCCTCCTGGTGGTCGGGGCCCATTCCGCTGACTTCGTCTGGCGTGCGGCCGGTGCCGTCGCCACGTTCGTCCAGGCTGGCGGCGAGGCCAAGGTCGTCGCCCTGACCTACGGTGAGCGCGGCGAGTCCGGGGTCCTGTGGCAAGAGGAGGGGCAGACCGAGGAGAACGTGAAGCGGATCCGCCACCAGGAGGCCGAGAAGGCCTCCCAGCACCTGGGCGCCTCCTTCGAAGCTTTCGACCTGGGCGACTACCCTCTGGTCAACGACCACTCGGACATCGAGCGGCTGGCCGACCTGATGCGCGAGTTCGCCCCGACCGTGGTGCTGACCCATCCGGACAAGGACCCCTTCAACCCGGACCATCCGGTCGCCTACGAGATGGTCCAGAAGGCCCGCCTGATGACCTCCGGGGCCGGGGTCGAGTCCGGGTTCAAGACCGCCCCGCCGAGCGAGTTCCTCGTCTTCGAGCCCCACCAGCCCGAGCTGTGCGGCTTCGTGCCGTCCGTCTTCGTGGACATCACCGCGGTCTTCGAGCAGAAGAAGGCCGCCATGGCCGAGATGAAGGCGCAGGTCTACCTGCAGTCCTACTACGCCGAGCGCGCCGAGCACCGCGGCAACCACGCCCGCAAGGTCACCGGGAACAAGGAGATCCGCCAGGCCGAGGCCTTCATGCGCCTGGTTCCGAATGTAGTGGGCACCTTGTGAGCGGGGCTTCCGAGACCATCACCGCCGAGGAAGCGGTCCAGCTGACCGAGGCCGAGCTGGTCGAGCGATTCGCAGCCCTGCCCGTGGCCAACGTGGGGGACGCCATGGACCGGCTCAACGTGGTGGACTCCGGCATCCAGTCAGTCTGGCCGTCCGCCGGGATCCGGATGGCCGGCCGCGCCGTGCCGGTGACGGTGGCCGGCGGGGACAACCTCGGCATCCACGAAACCATCGATTCCCTCCAGCCCGGAGACGTGCTCGTAGTCAACGGCCAGGCGGCCACCCATCGGGCGCTCATCGGCGAACTCATCGCCGGCCGGGCCATGGCCCAGGGCTGCGTCGGCTTCGTCCTGGACGCCAGCGTCCGGGACGCGGTGGATCTCGAGCAGATGCGGTTCCCGGTCTTCGCCCGGGGTACGACGCCGGCCGGCCCCTACCGCAACGGGCCGTTCGTCGGCGGGGTGGCGGCCGCCGTCGGGACCGTGGTGGTGCATCCGGGCGACCTGGTGCTGGGGGATGACGACGGCGTCGCGATCGTTCCGCGCGGCCGCGCGGCCGAGATCCTGGTCAAGGCGGAGGCCAAGCACGCCGCGGAGACGCAGCAGCGCGCCGAGATCGGGTTCTGAGCGCGCCGCCCTCACGTTGAGTCTGGAGCGATTCACGCTTTTGGCCGCCGAAAACGTGAATCATTCCCGACTCAACCGGGTGGCCGTCAGGTGAGCGGGTCGGCAGTCTCCGTGACGAGGTCGAGCTCCTCCACTGCGGGCCAGGCCGTCAGGGAGTTGATGGCCTCGTCCTGATCGACCTCGCTCCCCGGGCTGTACATCTCCTCCGCCAGCATGATCGCCAGCGACTCCAGTCGACCTTCGTGAATCTGCAGCTCGATCTCGAACGCGGCTTCACCGCGCTGGAAGCGTGCCTTCACCGGCCAGACCTGCGTGCGGGGCGCGATGCGCGGGGTGTCCTCGCCCACGGCCAGGTAGGCGTCCGTCATGAACCCGGCTTCCGCATCCCGCTGCTGGACCGAGTCCAGTTGGACCCGCAACGCCTCGACGCCGGTGACCCCGGGTTGCAACAGGGCGTCCAGGACGGCCGTCATGGCCGGGTCGGCGAGGCCGAGGTTCTCATCCGTGTTCTCCAAGGCCTGCCGGGCTTCTTCGTGGGAGCTCTGCAGGCTGCGCAGCTCGGCCCGGTCGGCGGCCCAGCCCGCCGCCACCACCGCGACCCCGACGCCGGCCATCCACCAGCGCGGGTTGCGCACCCCGTGCTCGGTGAGCCAGCCCGTGATGCGGGCGTCCAAGGCCTCGAGCGGGTCGGCCAGGCCCAGCATCAGGCCGCCGGCAGCCAGCGCCGCCGAGCCGCGCCCGATGGAGCAGAGGGGGACGAACTGTCCGCGTGGCCCGCCCATGTAGTGCGCGGGCATCCCCGCCGTGGTCCCGGCGGGCAGGATGGCGGCGGTGTACACACCGGTGAGCGCCGCCGTCGTGATCCGGTACGCGGCCCGGGCCCCGGAGCCCAGGGGCCGGGGCTCGACGAGGCTCAGCCCGCCGAACGCCGCGGCCGACGCCACGGCGAACAGCGGCCTGGCGGCGAGGGGCGGAGGCGGGGCGAAGGTCTGGCCAGACAGAGGTGCGTCGGCGAACCATCCAAAGGACTCGGTCATGCGCCGAGCCTACGCGGCAGAGAACTGAGTCCCACGAATTGGCCCCGCAGAGGCGATACGGGGCCAATTCGTGCGACTCAGTTGGCCGAGGTCAGGACTCCAGGCCCTCGTCCCGCTTCGGTGCCTCGTGGGGGTTCGCCGTTGCGTTCGCATCCTCCACCACGGGGGTGCCATGGGTGTGGAAGGTCGGGATGGTCTTCATGCCCCAGGCCTGGCCCTTGGCGCGCTCCTCCTGGGTCCAGCCGACCGGCTTCCAGTCCGGGGCCAGGATCAGGCGTGAGCCCTGGTTGGCCAGTTCGATGCGGTTGCCGCCCGGTTCCCACACGTAGAGGAAGAAGCCCTGCTGGATGGCGTGCTTGTAGGGGCCGTACTCGATGAAGATGCCGTTCTCCAGGAAGATATCCGCGGCTTTGAGGATGTCCTCGCGGGTATCGGCGGCGAAGGCGACGTGGTGGAGGCGGCCGGGGGTGCCGGTCCAGTCATCCGAGTAGACCATGTCATAGGACTTCTGCCCGAAGGTGTACCAGTGGGCACCCACATCGCCGTCGTTGAGCTGGATGAACTCGGTGGTGTAGCCGCCCATCACGTTCTCGGAGAACTCGCACACACCGGCCATGTCCGCGGTGAGGTAGTTGATGTGGTCCAGGCGGCGGGCGTTGGCGCCGAAGCCGGGGAATTTGGACGCCTGGTTCTTCAGCGCCGGCCGGTCCTCATCCGTGGCCTCGTACCACTCGGTGTCGAAGTAGACCTCCATGAGGTGCCGGTCCGGGTTCTGAAAGCGGTAGGTGCGTCCGCGGCCCTGCTCGCCGTCCACCCAGCCCTCGCCGAGTCCCGTCGCCTCGATGCGGGCGACCGTGCGTTCCAGGGCCTCCGGGCTGTGGGCGCGCCAGCCCACCCGGCCGACGCCGGCGTGTTCCTTCTCGGTGAGCTTGATGGAGTAGGGCTCGTAGTCGTCCCAGCAGTGCAGGTAGGCGACCTCGCCGCCGTTCTCCGTGGTGCGGCCGACCTCTCGCATGGCCAGCAGATCCCGGAAGAACCAGAGCGACTCCTCGAACTTCGGGGTGTACAGCTCGACGGTGGACAGGTGGGCGATGTCGCGGATGCGTTCGGTCATGGACGGGCTCCTGTGGGGACGTGGTGCTGCTCGGAGAGCGTGTCACGGATATTGAACAAGATTGTCAACAAAATCATAGACAGTTTGCGAGGCTATGGCTACGGTCATAGGGATTCGACTCCATTGTGACCCATCCCACATCTGATTCAGGAGTAGCCATGACGTCATCCCGCCTGAGTTTGCTGTCCGCCGTCGCCGTCGCAGGACTTGCCCTGACCGCCTGTTCGTCCGGTTCCCCGTCCGGGACGGGTGGCGCTCCCAACTCCGGCGGATCCGACGCGGCGGCCGGTGAACTCACCCAGGTCACGGTCGGCCTCGTTCCGCTGGCCGCCTCTATCGCCGTCGAGTACGGCATCCAGGAGGGCATCTTCGAAAAGCACGGCCTCGACGTCGAGATCGCCCTCGCCAATGCCGGCGCCGCCATGCTGCCCGCCGTGTCCAACGGTCAGATGGACTTCGGGGTCGGCAACCCGTTGTCCTTCCTCACGGCCGTGGACCAGGGCCTGGACATGAAGATCGTGGCCGGATACTGCAACTCTGCGGACGAGGGAGAGGACACCTCGGGAGTCGTGACCCGGGTGGACTCCGGAATCGAGGACTACGGCGACCTGGCGGGCAAGACCACCTCCATCAACGCACTGCGGACCCTCGGGGACCTGACGCTGATGGACCTGGCCGAACAGGGCGGTTCCGATCCGGCGGACGTGAAGTTCGCGGAGATGCCGTTCCAGGACATGCCGGCTCAGCTCGAGCAGGGGAACACGGACGCCATCTGGATCCCGGAGCCGTTCCTGACCACCGCACTGGAGAGCCCCGACAACAAGCTTCTCGGCTACTCGTTCCGTGACTCGATCGAGGGCATGCCGACCATGGTCACGTTCACCTCGGGGACCTTCGCCGAGGAGAACCCGGAGACCGTGGAACAGTTCCAGGCGGCCATCACCGAGGCGCTCGCAGCCACGGACGAGAACAACGATGCGGCCAAGAAGCTCCTGCCGGAGTTCATGAACCTCCCCGAGGACGCGGCAACGGCCCTCAAGCTCGACGAGCTCGGAGGAGAGGTCCGCGAGGACCAGATCCAGGCCATCGGCGAACTGGCCGTGAAGTACGGGTTCATCGACCAAGAACCCGACCTGGACTCCATGATCGTCAAGTAGGTCCGAGCACTCTCGGCGAGCATGGGTATGGAAGAATAAGGGGTCGTTCGAACGCCACCCGGGGCAGCGGGTGAGCGCGGGGTCGTTGAGACCGTCAGCCGCCGCGTCCGGATCACAGTGAGTGTTAATACAGCCGACCGCCACCGCGCCCTGGGGCGCTGGAGGCCTCGGCAAACCACCGCCCAAGGACCCCACGTGAACTCTTCCGCACCTGCCCCTCAGCACGTCCCCGCCCGCTTCGCCCCCACCGGCACCGGCCTCTATGCCATCTTCACGGCGGTCATGGCCGTCGTGCTGATCCTGTCCAACCTCGGGGCCTCCAAGGGCGTGACCTTCGGGCCCATCGTCACGGACGGCGGGTTCTTCCTCTTCCCGTTGGCGTACATCATCGGAGATGTGGTCTCCGAGGTCTACGGATTCAAGGCCTCCCGGCGTGCCATCGTCACCACGTTCGCCCTCTCGGTCTTCGCCGCGCTGTGCTTCTGGGTCATCATCGCCCTGCCCGGTGCCGAGTGGTACGACGGCCAGGATGCCCTCGTCCGTACCCTGGCGCCCGTGCCCCTGATCGTGCTCGCCTCCCTGCTCGGGTTCCTCGTCGGCCAACTGGCCAACTCCTGGCTCATGGTCCGCCTCAAGCGCCGCTCCGGCGAACGCCTACTCTTCGGTCGGCTGGCAGCCTCCACCCTGGTGGGTGAGTTCCTGGACACCCTCGTGTTCTGCTCCATCGCCGCCGGCGTCATCGGCATCACGGACCTGCCGACGTTCCTCAACTATGTCCTGGTGGGCTTCGTGTTCAAGTCCGTCGTCGAGATCGTCCTGTCCCCGGTTACCATGTGGGTCATCGGCCGGGTCAAGAAGGCCGAGCCGGCCTACGCCACGGTTCCCGAGGCGTAGGGAACCGAGACTTCACGCAGCCTCGGTCACCGGGGAAACTGGGCCGATGGCCCACCCGAAGATGTACGACGACGGCGACCCGCACTTCCAGCGCGTCCGCGCCTTGGCCTTGGCCCTTCCCGCGGCGGACATGAAGGTCTCCCACGGGCGGCCGGCGTTCTTCACCCAGAAGGTCTTCGCCTACTACGGGGCCTCGGTCAAAGACTCGGATAACACCCGGGATAGGTCCCGTCCGGCAGCCGCCGGGGACGGTTACGTCCAGCACCCGCAGGCGGTGGTGATCAAACCCGAGGAAGCCGACATCTCGTTCCTGGAGCAGGACCCGCGGACGTTCCGACCGGCCTATCTGGGACGCTCAGGCTGGTTCGGCATCGACGTGGACGGGCTCGATCCGGCCCAGGACGAAGGATGGGATGAGATCGCAGAGTGGCTCGAGACGAGCTATCGGCTCACCGCTCCGCTCCGGATGGTCAGGGATCTTCCACTGCGGGAGTGAGTGGACGTGCGTCTCACCGCATCCCGCAGGGGCAGTGAGGGAGATTTCGTGGGCCGGTGCGGGGACGGAAACACCGCAGAAACGCACGCTTCCTAGGTTGGGGGGTATGCCCGCCCCTCACCCCTGGAGTGATGTTCCATGTCCTATGTCAGCCCGCCAGACTTCGTGAAGCACATGGTCGACGCCGGTGAGTCCAAGGTCTTCATGTCCACCCGGGACACCCTGATCCGCTCGTTCATGGCCGGTGCCATCCTGGCTCTCGCCGCGGCGTTCGCCATCACGGTGACCGTGCAGACGGGCGATGCCCTCGTCGGTGCGTTGCTGTTCCCGGTCGGATTCATCCTCATCTACCTGCTCGGTTTCGACCTGCTGACCGGTGTCTTCACCCTGGTCCCGCTGGCCTGGATCGACAAGAGGCCCGGCGTGACCATCGGCGGTCTGCTGCGCAACTGGGGCCTGGTCTTCGTCGGCAACTTCGCCGGAGCCTTCCTCGTGGCCGTCATGATGGTGGTGACCATGACCTACGGCTTCCAGACCCCGCCGAACGAGGTGGCCCAACAGATCGGCTCCATCGGCGAGGGGAGAACCGTCGGCTACGCCGAATACGGTGCGGGTGGCATGCTGACCCTCTTCATCCGCGGCGTGCTCTGCAACTGGATGGTCTCGACCGGTGTGGTCGCGGCCTTCCTGGCCAAGGACGTCGTGGGCAAGGCCCTGATCATGTGGATGCCGGTCATGCTCTTCTTCTACATGGGATTCGAGCATTCCATCGTCAACATGTTCCTCTTCCCGGCGGGCCTCATGCTGGGCGGTGAGTTCTCCATCATGGACTACCTCGTCTGGAACGAAATCCCGACCGTGCTCGGTAACCTCGTGGGCGGCCTCTCCTTCGTGGGCCTGACGCTCTACGCCACCCACTACCGCACGGCGGCCAAGCGTCAGCCGAAACTGCCGAGCCTGTCCGACCACGCCGTGAGCCGCTGACCATGGACCCCATCATGCATAAGGCGCACGCTGCCGACCTCGTCAATGCCGCACGCATCCGTGCCGGTCTCACCTGGGCGGGACTCGCCGCCGCCATCGGAGCCGCACCGGTGTGGACCACGGCCGCGCTGCTGGGACAGCACCCGATGACCGCGGCCCAGGCCGGCGTCGTGGTCGAGATGCTCGGTCTGGGCGACGACGTGGCCGAGAGCCTGCAGCAACAGCCGGACCGGGGCAGCGACCCGGCCGTGATGCGCGATCCCACGATCTACCGGTTGATGGAGGCCATGTCGGTCTACGGGCCGGCGCTGAAGGCCCTGATCCACGAGGAGTTCGGGGACGGCATCATGAGCGCCATCAACTTCAAGGCAGACGTTACCCGCCGTGCCGATCCGGACGGCGACCGCGTGGTCATCACCTTGGACGGCAAGTTCCTGGACTACCGCTGGTGACCGACCAGCACTGACCTGTCCAGGCCGTCACAGACCGTCATCTGAGGCGGCCGGGGACGGTCGGGCCGGCATTTCGGCACGGAACCGGGCGCAGATGACGCCAGGCCCCTGAACATGACCCGAGGCTTGGCGGCCGCGAGCTGACTGCCTAGGGTCGAGAACAGAATCACGAGATCCGGTGCTAAGCCCTGGCTGGCCGGACGGCAACCCTCTCACCGTAGTGGGGTGCTCCAGGTGATGATTCGGCCTCCGGAAACCACCGCGGGGCAAGTACGGCACCACCGTGAATGCGTGTCCCGGCCGTCAGGCTATGACGACGCCGTGTTCCGGGCCAACGCCATTCCGGTGTGCCATGGCTGACGGGGACACCCATGACGGACACCACTCACCTCGAACACCGCACCGCGCCTTCCAGCCTGCCCACCTTCGATGAGCTGCGGGCAGCCATCGGCCCCGCCGGGCCGACGGACGCCCAGCTCACCGCGCACTTCGCCCCGGTCTTCGCGGCCGTTGCGGCGGGATCGGCACAGCGCGAGCAGGATCACGAGCTGGCGTTCGCCGCTCTAGAACATCTCCGCGGCGCGGGATTCACGCGGGTGCGGCTCGGCCGCGACCACGGGGGCATCGGGGCGAGCCTGCCGCAACTGGCCGATCTGCTGGTGGAACTCGCCGCCGCGGACTCCAACCTGCCTCAGGCGCTGCATGGGCACTTCATGTTCACGGAGCAGCACGAGAACGAGCCCCAGGGCGCGGTCTCCGAGTGGTGGCTGGCCGAAGTGGCGGCCGGGAAGATCTTCGGCAACGCCCTGGTGGAGCTGCCGCCGTCAGCAGGCCGGCGTCCCGTGCACTGGATCGACGCCGACCCGGACACCGTGCAGGCGGCTGCCGCCACGGGCACCACGGAGGTGGCCCGCCTGACGGGTGACAAGTTCTACTCCACCGGGGCCATCTTCGCCGACTATCTGTTGGTCTCCGCAGTCCGTCCCGGGCTCGAGGAGGACGGTCCGATCTTCGCGATCATCGACGCCCGTGATCCTGGGGTGCAGCGCATCGACGACTGGAACGGCTTTGGCCAGCGGCTCACCGCCTCCGGTACCACCACCCTGGACCACGTCCCCGTGCGGGCCCAGCGGACCCAGGAGTTCAACGTCCCCACGGGCGTGCTGGCCTACACCGTCCTGTGGATCGTGCTGGCGGCCACCCAGGCCGGGATCGGCGCCACCGCGCTGGCCGAGATCACCGCGTTCGTCCGAGGTCGGCGTCGTACCTATGACCACGCGACGGCGGAGACGCCGGCGGAGGACCCGCTGGTGCACCAGGTCATCGGTGCCGTGTCCGCCAAGGTGGGCTCGGCCCGGCACATCGTGCGGGGCGCCGCGGCCGTGGTGGAGGAGTCCTTCCTCCAGGTCCGGGGCCACACCGACCTGGAGGACCCGGTAGTGCTCCAGGCCCACGCCCGGGCCAACATCGCGCTGTCCGAGGCGACGCTCGTGGTGTCCGATCTGATCCTGGAGGCCACCAACCAGATCTTCGAGTCCGGCGGGGCCTCGGCCACGGATGCCAGCCGGCAACTGCACCAGCACTGGCTCAACGCCCGGACGATCGCCAGCCACACCCCGCTGATCTACCGCACCCAGGCCGTAGGCGACTACCGGATCAACGGTGCCATCCCGCCGTTCCACTCCACGGCCCGCAACTCCGCCGCCGCGGAGGCCGCCACCCCATCCACCACCGAAGGAGCATGATGACCACCACCGCCGAGCGCACCACCGCGCCCTCCTCCGCCGCCTCCACCGGAAGCGAACCGTCCGGCCAGGCCTACCGGACCGTCCGGGAACGGCTGGCCCCGGTGTTCGCCGCCATCGCGGACAGCGCCGCCGAACGGGAGGCCGAGCACATCATCGACCGCGACGCCGTCCGGCGGTTGGCCGCGGCGGGGTTCACCTCCCTGCGGGTGCCGGTGGAGTACGGGGGTGCCGGACTCTCCTTCGCGGAGCAGGCCCAGCTGATCGTGGAGCTGGCGGCGGCGGACTCGAATCTGGTCCAGGCCCTGCGTGCGCACCTGATCAATCAGGAGAACGTGCTGGGGCACCCGGACCCGGTGTTCCGGAACCGGTGGCTGCGCCGCCTCGGGGACGGGGCCGTGGTCGGCAACGCCGTCACGGAGATCAACAACGCTGTGGGGGAGGGGACCACCACGCTGGTCCAGGACGCAGAGGGCACCTGGAGGCTCAACGGCACGAAGTACTACTCCACCGGGACGCTCTACGCCGACTGGATCATCGTGGCGGCCGTGGACGCCCAGGGTGAGGAGATCGCCGCTACGGTGTCTGTGAACGCCCCCGGGATCACGAGGCTGGACGACTGGGACGGCTTCGGCCAGCAACTCACCGCCTCCGGCACCACGGTGTTCGAGAACACGCCGGTCGAGGCCGAGGAGGTCTACACCGGCGGCCTGGATGACGGCACCCGCGTCGCCACCGGCCAGGCCAGCTGGCAGTTCCTGCACCTCGCGGCGTTGACCGGCATCGCCGAGGCCATCGTGCGGGACGTCAGCGCGTACGTCCGCGGCCGGCGTCGTTCTTTCAGCCACGGGACCGCGGAGCTGCCGCGGGATGATGCCCAGGTGCTCCAGGTGGTCGGCGAGCTCTCCTCCGCCGCGTTCGCCGCGCGGGCCGCCTTCGAATCGGTGGTCTCCGCGCTGGGCGGCGTCCTCGAACGGGAGGCCGCCGGTGAGGACCTGCCGGAGGAGGACACCAACGCCCTCTATGTCCGCGTCTACCAGGCCCAGCAGGTCATCGCGAAGAACGTCCTGGCCGCGGCCACCCACCTGTTCGAGGTGGGCGGCGCCTCGGCCCTGAGCCAGTCGAGGCGACTGGACCGGCACTGGCGCAATGCCCGCGTGCTGGCCAACCACAACCCCCTGATCTACCGGTCCCGCCTCCTCGGGGACTGGGAGGTCAACGCCACCCCGCCGGCCCGTTCCTACCGCATCGGCTCCGTGCCGAACGCCCAGTGAACCCGAACCCCGATCAGCATCCAGGAGTACCCATGAGCACCGAGAACACCACCCCCGCCCACATCACCCCCTCCCACACCGCCCCGCGCCCGCTGCGCTTCAACGCGTTCGTGATGAACACCACCAGCCACATCCACCACGGCCAGTGGCGCCGCGAGGATGCCGGCCAGACCGAGTTCACGGACGTCAACACGTGGATCAACCTCGCGAAGACCCTGGAGGCGGCCAAGTTCGACGCGATGTTCTTCGCGGACGTGGTGGGCCACTACGGCGATGCGGACGCGGACTACTCCGTGTACGTCAACGAGGGCCTGCAGATCCCGTCCAACGATCCGACCGTGCTGCTCGGGGCGCTCGCCGTGGTCACCGAGCACATCGGCCTGGCCACCACCTCGAATGTCTTCCAGTCCCACCCGTTCCAGTTCGCCCGCCAGCTCTCCACGCTGGACCACCTCTCCGGCGGCCGCATCGCCTGGAACATCGTGACGGGCACGCAGGACAACGGTTCGCGCAACTTCGGCCTGCCCCGGCTGACCGACCACGCCGAGCGCTACCGCTGGGCCGCGGAGTACATCGACGTCACCTACAAGCTGTGGGAGGGATCGTGGGACGAGGACGCGGTGGTCAAGGACCGCGCGGGTTCCCGCTACTCGGACCCGGAGAAGGTGCACAAGATCCACCACGTGGGCGAGCGCTACTCGGTGGAGGGCCCGCACCTGCCCTCCCCGTCCCCGCAGCGCACGCCGGTGCTGTTCCAGGCCGGTTCCTCCGCCTCCGGCCGTGACTTCGCCGCCCGCAACGCCGAGGCCGTGTTCATCATCGCGACCACCCCGGATGTGGCCCGCCAGCAGATCGAGGACACCAGGCGCCGCGCCGTTGAGGCAGGCCGGGCACCGGAGGACATCACGTTCTACCAGGGGCTCAGCTTCGTCATCGGGGACACCGAGGAGGAAGCTCAGCGCAAGCTGGAGGAGTACGAGCAGTATGCCTCCCTGGACGGGTACCTGGCCCATGCCGCCCTCGTGGACCCGGACGGCCGGGTCTATCCGCCGGAGACCCCGCTGAAGGACCTGGAGACCAACACCCAGAAGGGCTTCGCCGAGTGGGTCTCCAAGGCGATCACGGACCGTGAGCCCGTGGTGGCGGACATCGCCTGGCGTAGCCACCGCAACAGCCGCGTGGTGGGCACCCCGGAGCAGATCGCCGACCAGCTGGAGCAGTGGCAGGCGGCCGGCGTGGACGGCATCAACGTCATCAACTGGGTCATCCCCGGCTCCTTCGAGGAGTTCGCGGAGAAGGTCCTGCCGGTGCTGCGTGAACGTGGCCTGGCCCAGTCCGAGTACGCTCCGGGCACCCTGCGCCAGAAGCTCTTCGGCCGCGACCGGCTCCCCGAGACCCACCCGGCCGCCCAGTACCGCGGAGCCTTCGCCCGCGTGGAAGAGACCGTGCCCGCCGGCGCCTGACCCCCGCGCCTCCCGGCCACGAGAGCCGCCCAGCGGCCCGAAAGGAACCCCATGAACACCCCACCCTCCCCGAACGCGCCCGAAAACCGGCGCGGTCCGGACGGCCAGACGGCCACCACCACGGCCGGGACCAAAACCAGAACCAGGCCACGACGCCGGCCGGGCGCCCTCACCGCCGGCCTCGCCCTGGCCGTGGGGTCGGCCTTGGCCCTGTCCGCCTGCTCATCCGGGGCCGCGGGCCCGCAGGAGCAGGCGGCACTGACCGGCTCCGCCACGGGGCCGGTCCAGGGCGGCGTCCTCGAGTACGGGCACCTCCAGGAGCCCAACTGCATCTTCGGCGGCTGGATCCAGGAGAACTTCACGGCCCGCCAGGTGCTGGACAACCTGGTCTCGGCCACGGAGGACGGCTCCGTGGTGCCGTGGATCGCCACGGACTGGGAGGTCTCCGAGGACCGGACGGTGTGGACCTTGAACCTGCGGGATGACGTCCACTTCACGGACGGCACACGGTTGGACGCGGAGGCCGTGGCCTACAACTTCGACTACTGGATGGATGGCGGCAACGGCACGGCGGCGGCTCATCTGGGCGGGTTCTACGACCACTCCGAGGTGGTGGATGCTGACACGGTGGAGATCCACCTCTCCGCGCCGTTCGCCCCGTTCCTGTCCACTCTCTCGCAGTCGTACTTCGGCCTGCAGTCGCCGATGGCGCTGCAGACCCGGACGGTGGAGGAGAACTGCACCGAACCGATCGGCTCCGGCCCCTTCACGGTCAAGGACTGGAAGCGCGGCGAGTACATCGAGTTCGAGCGCAACGAGGACTACGACTGGGCGCCGGAGAACGCGCGGCACCAGGGACCAGCCCACCTGGAGGGCATCCGCTGGAACATCGTCCCGGACGGCACCTCGCGCTACGGCTCCCTGCTGGCCGGAGAGATGGACGCGATCGGCGAGGTCCCCGCCGTCAACATCGCCGAGGCGCGCCAGCGGTATGACTTCACGCAGTACATCACCCCCGGCCGGCCCGTGGTCATCAACCTGAACACCGAACGCGGCATCTTCACCGACCAGGCGGTCCGCCAGGCCCTGAGCCACGCCACGGACCGCGAGGCGAACATCGAGTCGGCCTTCCTGGGCACCGTCCCGTTCGAGCCCAGCGGCTACCTCTCCCAATCCACGCCCGGCTATGACGCGGACGCGGCCCAGCAGTACCCCTTCGACCTGGAGCAGGCGAACGAGCTGTTGGACGGCGCCGGGTGGACCGGTCGCGCTGAGGACGGGACCCGGATCAAGGACGGGCAGCGGCTGCAAGTGACAATCGTCTACGGCCTGAACACCATCGTCACGCCGGACGGCAACACCGCCATCCAGAACTTCCAGGAGCAGGCCCGGGCCGCCGGATTCGACATCGAACTGCGACCACTCACCCCCTCCGAGAACTTCTCCGGCGCCTACTCCACCCCGGACAGCTATGACGGCAGCGTCGGGTACTGGACCAGCCCGCACGCCGGGATCCTCAACATCAACTACCGGCCCTCCACCGAGGAGGCGCCCAACGGGGCCAACACCACGTTCCTGGACAACGAGCAGGTGTTCACCACCATCCAGGAGGCCCTCCAGGCGCCCACGGCCGAGAAGGTCTTCGCGAAGTTCTCCGAGGCCCAGTATCAGCTCAGCGAGCTGGCCCCCGCGATCGGCCTGTATACGCAGACCAACACCCTGGCGGTCTCAGACCGGGTCAGCGGCCTGTGGCTCGAGCCCGCCCAGGGTGGGCCGATCTTCCACGACGCCCACTTCACCTCGGACGAGGCCCGGGACTCCTCTCAGGGCTTCTCCGCAGAGCACGCAGAGAACGAAGGCTGAGCCATGTCCGTCATCACCGAAACCCTCACCACGGCACCCGCCCAGCCCTCAAGCCCGGAGCCCGTCCGGCGCGGGCGCCCGGTCACCTCGACCGCCGCGCTCATCGGGACGAAGGTCCTTGGCGCGCTGTTCGTCATCTGGGCCGCGGCCTCGATCACCTTCCTCATCCAGTCCCTACTGCCCGGGGACCGCGCCACGCTGTTGTTGAACCAGCAGACCGGCCAGGTGCAGGAGCGCTCCGCCGAGGAACTGGCGCCGATCAACGAGCAGTTCGGCTTCGACGAACCGCTGATCACCCAGTACGTCACCTTCCTGGGTGGCCTACTGCGCGGGGACCTGGGCATTTCCTACACCCTGTACCAGCCGGTCACCACCGTGATCGGAGACCAGATCGTCCCCACTCTGGTCCTGACGTTCACCGCCCTGGCCGTGGCCTGGGCTCTGGCGATCGTGCTGCTGCTGCTCACGGCCCGCCGCACGCCCTGGGTGTCCCGGCTCTTCTCCGGTCTTGAGTCCGCGGCGGCCGCCCTGCCGCAGTACTGGCTGGGCATCATCCTGCTCGTCGTGTTCTCCCTGTGGCTGGGACTCTTCCCGGTGGTCTCGGGAAGCGGCACGGCCGGCCTGGTGCTGCCGGCGCTGACCCTCGGCATCCCGCTGGCCGGCTTCCTCGCCCAGGTGATGCGCGCCGAGTTCGAGCGGACCCTGGACGAACCGTTCGTCCTCACCGCCCGAGCCCGCGGCATGTCCGACGGCGGCGTGCGGCTGCGCCACGTGCTGCGCCACTCGTTGTTGCCCGGTCTCAGCCTGACCGGCTGGGCGGTGGGAGCCCAGTTCTCCGCCGCCGTGATCGCCGAGAACGTGTTCGCCCGCCCCGGCCTCGGCCGGGTCCTGGTCACCGCCGTCAACGGCCGTGACCTGCCGGTGGTCTGCGGCGTGGTGATGCTCGTGGCCCTGGTTTACGTGATCACCAACCTGATCGTGGACACCGCCTACATCCTCGTGGACCCCCGACTGAAGGAGGCAGCATGACCGCCCAGCCCCACCCAACAGCCGACACAACAGCCGACGCCGGCACCACCGGTGCGGTGCCCGCCGGACGCCACCGGACCGAGCCGGCGTCGTCCGTGGCCTGGCGACGGGTCCCGGTCACCGTCTGGATTGCCGGGGTGTTCGCGGGACTGCTGGTCCTCGCCGCGTTCGCCCCCGGGGTCCTGGCCACCCATGATCCGCGTGCCATCACCCTTCAGGCCCCGCTGGCCCCGCCTGGCTGGGAGCACTGGTTCGGCACCGACCAGTCCGGCCGGGACCTGTACTCGAGGATCGTGCACGGCACCGCCCAGTCGCTGCTGATCGGACTCGGTGCCGCGGCCGTGGGCGTGGGACTCGCCGTGGTCTTCGGGTCCTGGGCCGCACTGGGCGGACGCTGGGCGGACGCCGTCATCGGCCGGGGGATCGAAGTCCTCTTCGCCTTCCCCATCCTGCTGCTGGCCATGGTGTTCATCGCGGTCTACGGTCCCTCGGTGCAGACCCTGATCCTCGCGGTCGGGCTCGGGATCGCCCCCGGCTATGCCCGGATGGTCCGCGCCCAGGTGATGAGCGTCCGGCGGTCCGGCTACGTCCAGGCGGCGCAGGCCCTGGGTCACCACCCCGGCCGGGTCCTGACGCAGCACATCCTGCCGAATGCCCTGCGGCCCCTGCTGGCGGTCCTGACCCTCGGCATCGGCCAGTCCATCGTCTGGGCCTCCGGCCTGGCGTTCCTCGGCTTCGGGGTGGCTCCGCCCTCACCCGAGTGGGGCGCCCTGCTGGAGGCCGGCCGCCCCTACATCATCGAGGCCTGGTGGCTGGAGATCATCCCGGGCCTGGCCGTGCTGGCCACCGCCCTGACCGCCACCGTCCTCGGCAAATTCGTGGAGTCCACCCTAGAAGGAGAACGCTGATGACCACTGTGACCGACGCTGACACCGCCACGCCCCTCCTGACGGACCCGGCACCTGAGACCGGCGCCGCCGGACCCGCCCCCCGCCCCCTGGCCGAGTTGGAGAACCTCAACGTCTGGTTCTCGGACGCCCACGGCCGCCGCAGCCACGTGGTGCATGACGTCTCCGTGCAGATCCAGCCCGGCGAGTGCGTGGCGATCATCGGCGAATCAGGCTCGGGCAAGTCCGTCACCGCCCGGACCCTCATCGGCCTGACCGGGCCCGGCTCCCACGTGCAGGCGGACACGGCCACCGCGCTGGGCCGGGACATCCAGACGCTGCGGGACGCGGACTGGCGGTCCATCCGCGGCAAGGACATCGGCTTCATCCTGCAGGACGCCCTCGTCTCCCTCGACCCGCTGCGCACCGTGGGAGCGGAGATCGGCGAATCGCTGCGCCTGCACGGCGTGCGGGACCGTGCGGAGCGGACCGGCCGGGTGGAACAGCTCCTCGCGGAGGTCGGCGTCCCGGAGCCGCACCTGGTGGCAGGCCAGCGGCCGGACCAGCTCTCCGGCGGCCTGCGCCAGCGCGCCCTGATCGCCTCGGCCATCGCCAACCACCCGTCCCTGGTGGTGGCCGACGAACCGACCACCGCCCTCGACGTCACCGTCCAGGCCCAGGTCCTGGACCTGCTGGCCCAGCGCAAGGCGGACGGCACCGCGATCCTGCTGATCAGCCACGACTTCTCGGTGGTGGGCCGGCTGGCGGACCGCGTGCTGGTGATGCAGGGCGGCTGGATCGTGGAGTCCGGGACCGCGGCCGAGGTCCTCAAGAACCCGCAGCACCCCTACACCCGCCAGCTGCTGGACGCCGTGCCCTCGGGTCACACCAAGGGGGAGTACCTCACCGAGGACGGTCGGCTCCGGGCGCTCGAGCGCGTCGCGGCCTCCGAGGCCACCATCCCGCGCGCGACGCCGGCAGAGCCGAAGGACGAGGCGAGCCAGGCGCCCGCGGTGCTGTCCGCGCGCGGACTGACCAAGTCCTACCGGGGGCCGGACGGCCGGGACCGCACCGTGGTGCGGGACGTGTCCTTCGACGTGCACGCCGGCAAGACCTTGGGAATCGTGGGGGAGTCCGGCTCCGGCAAATCCACCACGGCCTCCATGGCCCTGGGCTTCATCGTCCCGGATGCGGGCACCGTCCTGCTGGACGGTGCGCCCTGGAGCGAGCTGTCCCTGGCCGGGAGGCGGCCCCGCCGCCGCGAGGTGACCGTGGTCTACCAGGACCCGCTGAGCTCCTTCGACCCTCGGTGGAGCGGCGAGCGGATCCTCACCGACGCGCTCGACGCCGGCGCGGCCCCCGGGGCGTTCACCTCGGCCCGGGCGCGGCGGGCCCACCGGCAGGAGCAGTCCGAGCGGGCGGCGCAGCTGGCGCGCGTGGTCGGCCTCGCCCCGGAACACCTGGCCAAGCACCCGCTGCGGCTCTCCGGCGGTCAGCGGCAGCGGCTCTCGATCGCCCGGGCCCTGGCCCCGGAGCCGAAGGTCGTGGTGTTGGACGAGGCCGTCTCCGCCCTGGACGTCTCGGTGCAGGCCCAGGTGCTGGACCTGCTCTCCGAACTGCAGGAGACCCTCGGGACCACCTACCTGTTCATCTCCCACGACCTCGGGGTGATCCATCACATGAGCGACGAGATCCTGGTCATGAAGGACGGGATGGCCGTGGAGTACGGGGACGCGGACCAGGTGTTCGAACAGCCGGAACACGACTACACCCAGGCCCTGCTGGGCTCCCTGCAGGCCCTTTCGACCAGGGTCCTCTGAGGCGCTCAGTCGATCCGGGCGGAGACGTTCCAGATGTCGATGGTGGACTCGCGGCCGGTGATCGCATCGATACGCGCCAGCTCCTCATCCGTGAACGCCGTGTTGGCCAGGGCGCCGAGGTTCTCGTCCAGCTGTCCCGTGGAGGAGGCGCCCAGCAGCACCGAGGTCACCCCGCCCTCGCGCAGCAGCCAGGCGATGGCCAGCTGGGCCAGGGTCTGGCCGCGCTCACCGGCCACCTCATTCAGCGCCCGGGCCGTCGCGAGGTTCTCCTCGGTGAGGTGACCGGACAGGGAGGTGCGGCCGCCGGAGGGGACGGCGCCGTCGTCGTGCAGGTACTTGTCCGTCAGCAGGCCCTGGGCCAGCGGTGTGAAGGCGATGGACCCCATGCCCTGCTCCTGCAGGGTCTGCAGGAGGCCGTCCTCCACCCAGCGGTTGAGCAGGGAGTAGGCCGGCTGGTGGATCACCAGCGGAGTGCCCAGCTCCCGGGCGATGCGCTGGGCCTCGACCGTGCGCTCGGGCGAGTAGGAGGACAGTCCCACGTAGAGCGCCTTGCCCTGCGTGACCAGGGTGTGCAGGGCACCGATGGTCTCCTCCAGGGGCGTGTCCGCATCCGCGCGGTGCGAGTAGAACAGGTCCACGTAGTCCAGGCCCATCCGCTGCAGGGAGGCGTCCGCGGAGGCCAGGATGTACTTGCGGGAGCCCAGGTTGCCGTACGGCCCCGGCCACATGTTCCAGCCCGCCTTCGAGGAGATGATCAGCTCGTCACGGTAGCGGCCCAGGTCCTTGGCCAGGACGCGGCCGAAGTTCTCCTCGGCGGATCCGGCGGGCGGCCCGTAGTTGTTGGCCAGGTCGAAGTGGGTGATGCCGCGGTCGAAGGCATGGGTCAGGATCTCCCGCTGCGTGGAGAAGGGACGGTTGTCCCCGAAGTTCCACCACAGTCCCAGGCTGATCGGCGGCAGCGCGAGGCCCGTCGCGCCGACCCGGCGGTAGCCGGTGGACTCATAGCGGTCCGCAGCCGCCACGTAGGGGGCGTGGTGTTCGGGCGTGGGTACGGGGCGGATCTCACCGGTGCTCATGCAGTTCCTCCAAGACGTTCGTCGGTCCTCTACCGTGGAGCACTGTACGCTCCGGATGGCAGGCTGAGGACATAAGCGAAACACAGGGCCATCCAGCCGCCACCGGCGAACCCACCGCCCGGTTCGAGCGGGATGGTCCGGGCTGCCGCACCATTGTGGAGGTGGCCGTCCCCGCAACCGCCGAGGAGGTCTGGGAATCGGTCGCCACCGGCCCCGGCTACCGGCGCTGGTTCGTCGAGGCCGAGCTGGAGCCCCGCGTCGGCGGCACCCTGGTCACCCACCATGGCGACTTCGGCGACTCCGAGGGCACGCTGCCCGGCTGGCGGTCCGCGCTACGGCTGCTCGCCGAGTTCCACACCCACTTCGCCGGGCGGCAGACCGCCCAGGCCCTGGTGATGCGCGAGGTCCCGGCGGGGCACCGGTTGACGGTGCTGCTGGGACTGGACGGGGCCGTCGTCGGGCAGCAGGCCACCGCCCGCGCCGAGGCTGGTGGGCGGCACCTCGCGGTGACCGGCATGGTGATCGAGGCGAGCGGCGGCCCGACCGGTGAGGGGCCGACGCAGCAGGACTCCGTGGTGCTGCGCGTGGCCGACGGTGCTGCACCGGGCGTCTACGAGTTCGGCACCATGCAGTACGGCGAGACCCGGATGTCCGTGGTGCGTGGCTACCTGCACGTCCCGGCCGATGCGGACCCGGGGGTCGCCGAGGCGGCCCAGGCCGCCCGGGCCGTAGAGCACGACTGGGCCGCCGTCCTCGACGCACTCCTGGCGTGACGGCCGGTCAGGCCTTCGGCGCGTAGTAGCGGCCCAGCACCTCGTCCTTCAGGTCCCAGAACGTGCCGTCCTGGATGGAGACGCGGATCCGGTCCACCAGGCGCACGGTGAAGCGCTCGTTGTGGACGGAGATCAGCGTGTGCGCCACCATCTCCTTGGCCTTGATGAGGTGATGGATGTAGGCCCGCGTGTAGTGGGCGCAGGTGTAGCAGTCGCAGCCCTCCTCCAGCGGGGAGAAGTCGCGCTTGTACTTGGCCCCGGGCAGGTTGAAGCGGCCGTCGGTGGTGTAGAAGGCACCGGTGCGGGCCACGCGGGTGGGGGAGACACAGTCGAAGGTGTCCGCCCCGTTCTCCACGGCGGTGAACAGGTCGTCCGGTTCGGAGATGCCCAACAGGTGCCGTGGCTTGTCCTCCGGCAGTTCCTCGGCGCACCAACTGACAATCGTGCCCAGGTTCGCCTTCTCCAGGGCCCCGCCGATCCCGTAGCCGTCGAAACCGTGCTGGAGGGCCTCACTGCCGCCGTCGGGGAAGCCCGTGCGCATGCCGGCCAGGTCGCCGCAGGCCTGGCGCCGCAGGTCCTCGTACTGGGCCCCCTGGATGACGCCGAACAGGGCCTGGTAGGGCTTGGCCGCGCGCTCGCAGGTCAGACGGGCGTGCTCGTCGAGGCAGCGTTGGGCCCAGCGGCGGGTGCGTTCCAGCGCCTCCTCCTGGTAGCCGCGGGAGTTGTGCAGGGTGGTGAGCTCGTCGAAGGCGAACATGATGTCCGCGCCGAGCTGGTGCTGGATGCCGACGGAGACCTCGGGGGTGAACCGGTGCTGGTCCCCGTTGAGGTGGGACTTGAACCAGACCCCGTCCTCATCCACGTTGGCCAGTCGCTCCTTGCCGGGCGCCACGGCATCGTCCGCACCCTGACCGGAAGGGGCCTTCGGTCCGGCCATGTCGATGACCTTCTTGAACCCCGATCCCAGGCTCATCACCTGGAAGCCACCCGAGTCCGTGAACGTCGGCCCGTGCCAGTTCATGAACGGGCCCAGACCGCCGGCCTCGTCCAGCAGGTCCGCCCCGGGCTGCAGGTACAGGTGGTAGGCGTTAGCCAGCAGGGCCTGCGCGCCGAGCTCCGCCATGGCCTCCGGCAGCACGGCCTTCACGGTGGCCTGCGTGGCCACCGGGATGAACGCCGGCGTCTGGATGGTCCCGTGCGGGGTGGTGATGGTCCCGGTGCGGCCCTGGCGCGGCTGCCCGTCCGGTCCGGTCAGGCGGGAGCCGACGGCGAAGGCGAAGTCCCGCGGCGAGGCGGTGGTTGGTACATGGTCGGCAGGGGTCGGGGCCTGGTCGGTGGGCATAGATTCCATCGTATGGTGGGCAGGCTCGGGGAGATGCGGGTCAGCTTTGGTTTACCACGTCATTCGTCCCACAGTGGAAATTTGTTCCAGTCATTCGGTGCTCCAGTGTGTCGTAGGGGAACTGCGTTCACCTCGGGGTACGTGGCGAGAACCGCAGGAATCAGCCGAGGATTTCCGATGCTGAGCCGTCGAAGAATGTACTGAATCACAGTGAGCTGTCCGAAGGCTCGATTCATGACGGAGGCGTGTTGAACAAGTTCGGGGTGCGTGCTCCGTGATGGGAGTTTGGGCTTGAGGTCATACACACGGTTGAACATGCGCCCGTGGTGGGCTGCGACATTGCGAACGATGTTGAGGGACTTGAGCCAGGACTCCATCTGGGGTGCGCTGATACCGATAGCGTCGGCAACAGCTGTGCGCGTGCCATGTGGGGACATGGCGAACAGGTGAGTCAGCTGGCCCCAATCGAGTATCTCGACGGCAGCCCATACAGGGAGTTTGCCGCTGTATCGGAGGTGATGGTGTCTGACGAAGTCCTCATGGGACAGCGCGAGTTCGCGATCGTATTTCTCACGCCATCTCACATAGCGTTCGGAGGGGGCGCTCGATTTCGCTCGTCGCGCGACCGGCCCAAGACGAGAGGGATCCAGATGTATATGTTGAGCAATTCGGCCCAACTCGTGCCCCAGCAATGCTCGGACGGTCAGCTCGATGGGTGATAAGGCTGCGAAGATCGCCGTTCTCAACCTGATGTCGAACTCATAGAGTGCGATCACGTCAGTGATCGTTGTGCCGGGCAGAAAGGAATCGGTGCGACGACTCTCATCGACTGCCATTTTCCGAAATGGATACCAGTATCCGGAGAGGCGGTAGTAGTTGATCTGCTGCAACTTATGGGCAGCCCAATCGCGGTCTCTGATGTACATTCCGCGTTTGACGAGCCGATCAACTTGTTCGTCGTATGACTTGAATTCCTTGGGATTCTTCTCCTGTTCAGCCATGGGTGATCCCACAGGGCTGGTTAAAATGAAGACCGGCCCTGGACCCCACCGAGGTGGAGCGGAACCGGTCATGATGCGTCCATTCTAGCGCAAAATTTCTGTCGGTGGGGACGGCGAGGCCGACGATTCGGCCAACTGAACAGGTATTCACGGCGTCACCACGGGGTTCGAACTGGCCACGAGATCCTTCCAGGATCCGGCCCGCTCCACCTCGGACTCGTAGGCGATGAGGTAGCCCCAGGTCTGCTCGTCGAAGCTCTCGACGCCGAGGAGATCGACCACATGCCGCTCGGCTGCGGCTCGCTTGAGCTGGACAGTTTCGTCCTGAGCGCCGGCATCATTCTTGCCCTCAACGATCCAGTGCACGCCATCGGTGTCCAGGGCCAGGAAATCCGGATGGTAGGCGTTCCGAGGGGTGTAGGCGATGCTCGCCCGGTCTCGGGGCTCAAGCCGCAACCACCAGACGATGTCCGGGGAAATATCCAGTTTCTGAGCCAACGCGTATTCACCGGAGAAGGAGTCGAATCGTGCGGCGGTCAACAGACTCCGGTCCCAGCCGCCATACCACCGCCGCCGGACGAAGTCGGCCCGGGCGTCCACTGGCTCGTGGACGGTTTCGCCCAGCGGCAGAGAGAACGACGGCGTGGAGGGAACCCGCACAGGAATCACGGTGGACACGGTTCGAGCGCGGGCTTGGTGGTTGCGAACAGACTCTCGGAGCAGGTCCTCCAGGCGACCCACCGCGGAGGCGGCCGATTTCACCGTCCAGTTGTCAATCCGGGCCTGGTTCATCAACTCGGGGACCAGATAGCGCCGGATCGTGGTCACATTGGCGGCGGTGCGGGGCACAGCCTGGACGGCCCCGCCGGCGGCCACTAGTGCCGCCTCGACCTCGTCTGCATCCATCGGTACGGACTCGACGTTCGCCTGCTGCGTGGCGCGGGTGGTGATCCGTCGCTTGAGCCGGTTGATGACGATTTCGTCGCGGGCGATGACGTCGCCGGCGTCGGTGATGCGCTCCGCCGCCCGCCGGATGTCGTCACGGTCCACCATGCTGACGGTGAAGGGCTCGACGGACCGCTCCATCGTCACCGAGGGGAAGGCCACGGAGAACCCGGATACGCGGGCGAACTTATCCTGCAGCTGGACCACGTCCGGTACCGGAATATGCATGCCGCCCAGATCGGCGTCGTCGTCTAGCAGGACCGCCGTGACAGCAGGTGTGGCGACGCTCCACGCGGCGGTGCTGTGGTCCAAGAAGCCGTCGCGCTCTGGGTTGCCGTCGCTTTGGGTGTCGGGCTGGTCGGTCAGGGGCACGACGACGGCCTCGCCTCGATCAGTCAGCTCGCCCCAGGTGCCGCCCGGCCGGCCGATGTCGTCCGCGGTGCCGCTATCACCCGTTCCATCATGGGAGGTGCCGGTCCACTGCGTGCCGGTGGCCGGCGTCGTCAGGTCCACACGCCGGGCCGCGGGCGGGACCGCCTTCTCCAGACCGAACTCCTTGAGGATCTGTTCCGAGCTGAGCATCTTCTTGAAGGAGGCGTGACTGAGCACGTCCAGGGTGTCGATGGTGCGGTGGCCCGTGTACTCGCCGAAGGGCAGACGCAGCCCCCGGCCGATGGTCTGCTGGGTGAGTACCTCGGAGACCATGGCGCGCAGGGTGACCATGACGGCGATGGATCGGACATCCCATCCCTCCTTGAGCTTGTTCACGCTGACCACGGCGCGCACAGTCGAGCGAGCCTGGTCGATGTCCTCCAGCCGTTGGAGGGTGACAGCATCCTCGTGTTCATTGTCCACCTGGAGCACGGCGTCGTCGGACCCCAGGTATGCAGGGGAGCGGAGCAGCGAGGCGATTTGGGTGGCGTGCTGGACGTCCGCGCAGACCACGAACAGCACGGCGTTGACCCGCTTCCCACCCGGATTAACTGCGGCGTGAGCTTCATAGGCGGCCTGTTTGGTGGCCAGCAGGGTTAGGGCATCGCGCAGCTGCAGTTCCTCGCCGCCCTCCTCCGGGTATCCGGACTCCCGGTAGGCGATGACCGGGGTCTTCACCATCATCTCGGCGATCGCCCGGTAGAGCGGGTACCGGTAGACCACATGATCCCTCGGGCCGGCAGAGGCGGTCAGTCCCACGGAGGCGGCGGGGTGCAGGTCTCGCACTGCCTGGTGGAAGGCCTTGGCCTGGGAGCCGTAGAGGTGGGACTCGTCCGCGATGACCACCAGGTCCTCCTGCTGCTGCAGGTAGTCGTAGAGGTTGCCGGCGGACTCGTCGACGCGGCGGATGCGCCGCTGGGTGGCTTGGACACCGCCGCCGGAGGTCTCACCCTCGAGCTCCTTCGGGGCGATGAGCTGCTGAATGTTGAACACGAACAGCTGCACCGCCTCCTCCGCGCCGAACAGCTGGCCGGTGGGAGAGGCTTGCGCCGTGCGCCAAGCGGAGTAGTCCTGGGGCGTGGTGACCTGGGGCTCCACGGCGGATCCGGCGATGTACCGGCGGGTGCCGGGGGTGAAGTTCTGGACCGTCTTGGACTGGACCACCTTGGACGGGGTGACCACCATGACGTGCCGGATGCCCTGCCGCCGCAGGTACTCGATGAGTCCGGCCATCAGGTAGGTCTTGCCGGAACCGGTGCACATGTCCATCACCAGCGGGGTGGACGGCTCGTAGTCGCCGGTGAGAGCGACGATCAGTTCTCGTAGCCCTTCGCGGTTGTGCTGGCGCAGGCCGAACTCGCGGCCGATCTGGTCGATGACGGCCTGGTCCAGGGTGAGGGTGAGCGGTGCTGCGGTCCGCGGCGCGATCACGGGGCCACCTCCATCGGCTGGGTTTGGGGTTTGGGTTCGGGGTCCGGGGTCAGAACTCCGGTATCACGGTCCGGCGCGTGGTGGCGGAACAGGTCGTCGGGCACATGCAGGACCCGCACGCCGCGGGCCTGCCGGCGCAGGGCCGCCGCGACGCCGTCCTCCCGGCCGAGCGCTGCGATGGTCAGGCCCTCGTCCTCGCCGAGGTGGCTGGCCAGGTCCAGGGCGGCCTCGGTGGTGACGGTGCCCTCCACCACGGCCAGCCGCATGCTGCCGCGGACGCCGTCGAATTGTGGGTTCTCTGGGGTGAGCCGGAAACCGAGGTTGGCGGCCACGGAGCGGATGAGGGTTTCTCCGGTGGCGTGCTCGGTGAGCAGCACCATGCCGAGCTCTGGGTCGTAGTCGAAGGCCGGCGGGGCGAGGTGTGCGGTGGTGAATCCGCCGCCGCCGCGCCAGGTCAGGGCGTCCTGGGTCTTGACGGTCTTGGTCAGGGCCTTGAGCTGCTTAACGGCGGGGTCCGTCTTGAGCCCCTCGGGGTCGTCCTTGACGACCTTGTTGAGCAGGCTCGTGAACCGTTGGGCGTCCTCCGCCGTCATGCCCTCTGGGAGTACGACGTCGGCCGCGGCCTCGCGCTGACCGGCCACCTGGGTGATCCCGCCCGGGTCCTCGCCGCGCACCACCTTCTCCAGCCGGGGCCGGGTGAAGCGGTGGATGGTGTCCTCCAGCAACTCGCAGGTCACCCAGCGACGGCCCATCTTCTGCGCGACCGCGGCCGTGGTGCCCGAGCCGGCGAAGACGTCCAGCACGATGTCCCCGGGGTTAGTGGCGATGTGGATGACGCGTTCGAGCAGGCGCTCGGGTTTGGGGGTGGAGAAGTGCGATTCCGCTGGGAAGAGCGCTCCGATCTCCTTCTTGGCCGCGTCCGTGTGCCCGACGTCTTCAAAGTTGAGAAGGTTCGCCGGCGTTCGGCCGGGCATTTCCTTCAGGTATGACTTTCGGCGGAACCCGCCGAATCCGCCTTGGGTCAGCATGAAGAGCGGCCATACGTTGTGGTTGTAGACGTTCCAGGCCCGGTCTACGTCATGCTTATTCCGGTTGGGTATCACCAGCGGCGGCACATTGGTTCGAGCGGTCACGCTCGGGCCAGCGATTCTTTGCTGCCTCTCGATCTCAGTTGATGTGACGGGCCCGTACTCGTACCTGCCCCATCCACGCATGATCTCCAGCATCTTTGCTTGTGAGAAACGCCAGCAGCTTCCGACACTCGGGTAGACCATCTCTCCCGTGATCGGATGCTGGATTCCGAAGATCATGCCCAAGTGCGTTGAGGCCCCCGGAGCATTGGGGTTGTCGGTTGTCCACGGGCCGCGGGGATCGTTGTCTGGATTCGTGTACCGGGAGTCCATCTCTGCCGTACGAGGAAGGCGGTTGGCCGTGAACTGATCGGATCGTCGATACACCACAATGAAGTCTGTGACGGCGGGGATGGATGTCGAATCGTTTCTGGGAGAGTAGGTCTTCTCCCACACCATCTCAGCAACGAAGTTGCCGGCGCCGAAGACCTCGTCCATGAGGAGCCGCATGCGGTGGACCTCCACGTCGTCGAGGTGCACCCAGATGGAGCCCTCGGGGCTCAGCAGCTTGCGCAGGTGCAGGAGCCGGTCCCGCATCATGGTCAGCCACACGGAGTGTTCGAGGTTGTCCTCGTAGTGGGTAAAGGTCTGAGAGGTGTTGAACGGCGGGTCGATGTAGATGCACTTGACCTGGCCCACGTACTGCTCGGCCAGTTCGGGGACGCGGGTGAGGGCCTCCAGCACGTCGCCGGACTCGCCGTGGATCAGCAGGTTCTCAGACTGCGGCGCCAGCTCGGCCCGGTCCGTGTAGCTCCGGGCCGGGTCCTTCGGTGCCTGTTCACCGCGGACCGCCTCGTCGAGCACCAGCGGGCGGATCTCGCAGTAGCGGGGGTCGCGGGGGTCCACCCAGGAGTAGCCGTAGCGGCCGTGCTCGGTGGGGATGAGCGCCTTGTCCTTGTTGACCCACGTCAGCTCCAGCCGCTGCTGCGCCATTCCACTCCTTCGTGTTCATCACAATTGGTGGTCTGTTTGGTCACGACTAGCCGGGATTGGCCGGTGACCACCACACTTTCAATGGTATGTAACAAGAAGGACAGGTTAAGTCAGAGGCAAACCAGGGGGATGATGGGCTTGAGCATGGACGAGGCTGCACAGCAGAAGCGGACTCGGCTCGCGGATATCAACCCGATCCCCTCGTTCTTCACCATGGCTCCGGCCGACCGGGACCACGAGGTGGGCATCCGGTGCGGCATCACCGTGCTGGTGCCGCTGCTGACCCTGCTGCTCGTGGACCGCATCGACCTGGCCATCTTCGCCTCCTTCGGCGCCTTCACGGCGATCTACGGGCGCAACCTCAAGCACGGGGCCCGCATGCAGATGCAGGTGCGTGCCGGGGGACTGATGTTGGTGGTGCTGCTGCTGGCCACGCTCGCCGGTCGCAACGGCATGTCCGAGGGGGAGAACCCCTGGGCGCTGGTGGGGCTGACCACGGTGGTGGCCGGCGCCTGCGCTGTGGTCACCGCGTACTGGGGTCTGCGCCCGGCTGGCTCTCTGTTCCAGATCTTCGCCTTCGCGGCCGTGGCCTCCGTGCCGCACCAGCCGCCCGTGGGGGAGGCCCTGCTGACCGCCGCCGGGACCATCGCCTTCGCGCTGTTGGTGGGAATCGCAGGTCGCCTGCACCCCGAGCACCGCCATGCCTTCGTCTGGCCCCGCGGGGAGGCGATCACCGTCGAGCGGCACCGCATCATCTGGTCCGAGGGCATCTGGTACGTGGTGGCCGCCGGCGTGTCCGGGTCCCTGGCCACACTCCTGGGCCCCGTCCTCGGAACCGAGCATGTCTACTGGGCCATGGTGGCCGCCGTCGTGCCCCTCGTGGGGCACTCCACCCGGTACCGGGTCAACCGGGGCCTGCAGCGTATCGTCGGCACATTCCTGGGCCTGCTGGTGCTGGCCGTGATCCTGTGGATCCACCCGCCGCTGTGGGGAATCGTGCTGATCATCGCCCTCCTGCAGTGCACCGCCGAGCTCTACATCGCCCGCCAGTACGTCCTGGCGCAAACGGCCGTCACCCCGCTGGCACTGCTCTCCACGGTTCTGGCGATGAGCGCCTCCACCGATGTGATCGACACCGAAGGCCTGCTCTACGACCGGTTCGTCGAGACCGTGATCGGTGCCTTCGTGGGCATGGTCTGCGTCCTGACGCCCTGGGCCTGGCGCAAGTGGGTGCTGCACTCGACGAGTCCGTCGCGCATCTCTCCGTCGGCGAACCCGAGCTGACCGACCGGCCCGGCGCCCGCCCCGGCGGCCTCCCACGGTGAGTGCGCCGTGGGAGTTGAGTGGGTGGGAGATCGGCAGTAGCTTGGCCAGTACCAACCGGTGACGAGAGTGAGATCTGACATGGACCGTAGACCCGATTCCTCTCGAGGCGAGCAGCGTCCCGAGGCAGCCTCCGGCAAGAGTCCCGTCGATCCCGGGGCGAACCCCACCGCGGGCGAGCCGCTGGGCGCCACCTCGGGTGCCGTGGAACCGGTGCCACGGGGCGAGATGGCGTTGGACTATGAGACCGAGTCCGATCCTGTGGAGGCCACCGGCGGCCGGGAGCGGGGCTCCACGGGTGCGTCAGCGCCCCGCGCGATCACCGACCCCTCCCTGGACCACCCCAGCCGCACGGGCGTCAGCGGAGGCACCTGGATCGCCCTGATCCTCGGGGCCGTGGTGCTCGTGCTGTTGCTGATCTTCATCCTGCAGAACAACGTGGACGCGGACTTCGCCTACTTCGGCTGGAGCTTCAGCCTGCCCCTGGGCGTCGCGATGCTGTTCGCGGCGATCGCCGGAGTGCTCGTGATGGGGCTCTTCGGCTCCGTGCGGCTCATCAAGCTTGGCCACCGGGTGCGCAAGCTGCAGAGGGAGCGCGAGACCATCAAGGACCAGCTCCGGTAGTCCCTCCGGCTCAGTCCTCGGAGGCCAGCGTCTCCGCCAGAGCGCGCAACGCCGTGACCTCGCGGCGCACGCGCCGGTCCAGTTCCTCTTGCGTGAAGGTCTCCGAGCCACCACGGGCCCGCAGGTACATCAGCGTGGCCAGCCGGGATTCGCGCCATCCGCGTTCGCTGATCGGATCACCGTTGGCCTCGGCGCGCAGCACCTCGCGGTCGTAGAGGTTCGGCTCGTTCATCTGCCGCTGGCGGATCTCGGCGGCCCGCTGGGCGCGGATCGGATCCTCTTCGTACTGGTCCGGCTCTGCCAGGCGGGCACCGGCCGCCCGGCCCTCCGACTCCTCGCCGCGGTGGAAGTGGATGTTGGCGGCCAGGGCCAGCGAGGACTCGATGGACTTCCAGCGCCCCATCGCGCCGTCATAGGGCAGCTGGGTCAACAGGGTCGTCAACCGCAGGGCGCCGTCGGAGTCATCCAGGTCGATGAACAGGTGCCGGGCCAGCGTGTCGATGTCCTCGAGTTGGGCGCCCGAGCGCAGGTTGATGCCGCGGGACAGCTTCGAGGCCACGGCCAGCACGTGCTGGTTGTCCGGGTGCAGCTGGGCGACCTCCACGACAGTGGCCTCGGGGCTGCCCTCCTCCACGGGGGAGAGGTCCGTGCTGACGTCCAGGTTCGGTGCCGGCCGGTGAGTGCGCACGCGGATCGTGGAGCCGTAGGCGATCCGCACCTCGCGGCCATCGGACAGGGTGGCGACCACGAGGGCCGGGGTGCCGAAATCATCGCGGGTGGTGCGGATCTGGGCCACGGGGGTCGACGGCTCACCCTGACGGGTCAGGAACCTGTCGCCCGGCCCGACCTGCTGGGCCTTGACGGAGCGCAGGTAGTCTCCTGCGGCGTCGTGCGTTCCGGTGCTCTGGGGGTTCGGGGCGGTCATGGCTCAGCGCCCCCAGCCCACGTGGGCGAGGGCCTGGCGCACCAGGTTTCCGCGGCCCCCGATGAACTCGGACTGGATCGTCTCGCTGACGGCCTCCTCCGGGGTCAGCCAGGACAGCTCGAGGGCGTCGCCGCGGGGTTGGCACTCACCGGTCACGGGGACCAGGTAGGCCAGAGCCACGGCGTGCTGGCGGTCGTCCGTCAGCCCGGTCTCCGACGGGCTCGGGAAGTACTCGGCCACCGTGAACGGGGTGATGGACGGCGGCAGCTGCGGCAGGGCGAGCGGGCCCAGGTCCTTCTCCAGGTGGCGCATGAGGGCGGCGCGCACAGTCTCCCGGTACTGCACTCGGCCGGAGACCAGGGTGCGGCGCAGGTGTCCGTCACCGTCGGCCAGGTAGAGCAGCCCGATCTCCGACACGTATCCGAGGGGGTCCAGGCGGACCGGCAGGGCCTCCACGTAGACCATGGGCAGGCGGCGGCGGGCCTCGTACAGTTCCTCTTCCGACAGCCACCCGGGATTCGGGTCGGGGGTGCGAACGTTCATGCCTCAGTTCTACCCGAGTCCGGTGCACCGGTCACGCCGACGGACCGTGGAGGGCTCGGTCCGGGGCAATCATCCCGGCGGGCATGGGGAGTTCTCCCCATGCCCGCCGGTGGCCACGAGGGAGGGGAGCCCATAAAGTTCGTACTGACCCGAGTAAGACCGTTGCCCGGGGCCTGGAACGGGGCCTGGAACGGGGGCTGCGCCCCGGACATCGGAACAGTGAGGACAATGTGGCTTTACCGGATTGGACGGTGTACGAGGGGACAGCGCAGACCGTGGTGGACAACACGCTGGAGCAGGCCAATGAGTTCGACAGCCTGGAGACCACCGCGGGCAACGCCTTCGAGGCGGCGATCGGCACCTGCAAGTCGGCCTTGATCACCGGAGCCCTGCAGTCCACTCATGACGAGTACATCGGCAAGCTCCTCACGCTGGCCAAGTGGCGCGGCCTGAATGTGGGCAACGAGGGCCAGAAGATCATCAATGCCTGGGTGAACGCCTCGGAGACCATGGCCGTGGACGCCCGCCACGCGATGGATGACGTCGTGACCAGTGACGAGGAGGCCAACTGATGGCGGTTGACCTCTCCGGGCTGCCGGAACTCCCGGACACCTCCGCGCTGCGTTCGGATGCCACCCAGATCAAGACGGTGGGTGACGATGTCGACCAGAACTGCATCGACACCCGCAATGCCTGGACCCCCATCGACGCTGCCATCATCAGCCCCACCGGCCAGGAGCAGATGGTCAATGCCCTGGACGTGATGCTGGACTATGGCGACGGTGTCAGTCTCTCCACGCAGGCCATCGAGCAGGCGCTCTCGGACTACTGCGACGAGATCGACGCACTCAAGTCGCGTTATGAGGCGGCGGTTGGCCAGGCCCAGATGTGCTGGGCGGAATCCACCCCGGAGGACCCCAACCACCGGGAGAACAAGGAACAGGCCGCACAGACCGAGGTCAACGCCGTGGCGGACTTGCTGCTGGAGCTGGAGCAGACCTGCGCCGATTCCATCACGTCGGCCAATCCCGCGGCACCCGGGCCAGGGGGTGCAGGGCACCCCTCGACAGGCGCCGTCAGCAGTGCCACACAGGAGCTGCTGGACCGGCTGAGGGTGGACCAGTACTCCTTCGAGATCCTCGAGAGCGTCACCATCGAGACCAGGGTCTCGGCCTTCCATCTGGAGATCCAGATGGCCGACGGGTCGAGGTTCTCCTACTCGGAGCTGTCCGTTGAGCAGAGCGTGACCACCAGGTCGACCCGATATGACGTCGCCGAGGTCGGCCTCGACACCAGCAGGAACCCCGACCCGGACGCCCCGAGCGCCCTGGGCGAGGTGCCTCGGTGGGCCAAGATCGGCGGCAATGTCCTCGGCGCCCTGGACATCGGCTTGTCCCTCTACGGCAATTACACCGAGGAATATAATCAGGACCTACTCGAGAATCCGGACATGACCGAGGCCGAGCGCAGGAACAGCGCTGTCGAGTCCGCGGCGTGGGGAGCCGGTGGTGCAACCGCCGGTGCGGCAGCCGGGGCATTCCTCGGCAGTTTCATTCCCATTCCCGTCGTCGGGACCGTGGTCGGAGGTGTGGTCGGGGGGTTCGTTGGCGAACTGGCCGGGAACACCATCGACAACATGCGCGACGGCGAGGGCTTCGGAGAATCCATCGGCAACGCATGGAATAGTCTGTGGGGCTGAGCCGCTCTCGAATCGGGTGGCCCGCACTGGAGGACACGGACTCTGTAAGGACGGTGGGCATGGACCTCGAGGCGGCAGCGGTGGGCATGTTCCTGATCATCTCCGGGGCCAGCTTGATCGCCATTTCAGTGGTCTCCTACCGGGGCAAGTATCTGAAGTGGGTGTTGTTCCGTCCCGTCGGGGCACCCTTCGGGCCGTTGTGGGCCCTGTTTCCCATGGTGCTGCTCGGCGCGGCCGTGATTTACAGCGGGGTGCATGTCTGGTACACGATGTCCCTGCCCAATCCGGAATCACGGCCACCGCTCGCAGACACAGTGTGGTTGACCGTGGTTGCCGTGGCCTTCGTGGCCACCTTCGTCCTCAGCCATTGGTTGCCGGGTGCCCTGAAGCCGGCCTGGTACCGCGAGTGGGAGGATCGGGGGAGGCCCGAGGCTGAGATCCGCGAGATCATCGCGGCACGGAAGAACCGGAAAGGACATCGCCGTGGCGGAGGAGCCTGACATGGACCAGAACGACGTTCCACGCGGCCCCGCCGGGGAACCTTGGACGGATCACCTGTCCGGCGGCCTGTCGCTGAGGCTGCCGGAACGGTGGACCGTTCCGGAGGGCTTCAGTACGACTCCTGGCAGCCACGGCGTATGGACCGATCAGCCTGGTGGCGCCACCGGCCGCCGAGACGGCGGATTCACGGCCAACGCCGTCTTGACCTCGAACCACTTCACCGGGACGGTGACCCAGCTGTCCACCGTACTGATGGCCGCGGTCACGGTCACGCAGGCGATGCCGCAGTTCCTGGCTGTGGACGAGTTGGATCCCCTCCGCCATGGCGGACTCACCGGCCGCAGGCTGGAGTACACCTATGCAGCGGACCGTCACCTGGTGCACGTCGTGCAGTACGCCTTCCTGCTTTCCGGGGCGGCCGTGGTGCTGACCCTGTCCTGTGCCGAGGCTGAGATCGCCGAGTGGGACGCCGCCTTCCGGCGCATCGCCGAAAGTGTCGCCGTCGATCCTGCGGGCCTGAGCGAGTGGGCCGGCCCGGAGTTCGCCTTCACGCCGGACCGGGAACCCGCACTGGAGGAGTTCGCCTCGGTGCGCGGGCAGCGCCCCCTGGAGCGGCTGGGCCAGTTGGCCGAACTCCAGCCCTACCGCAGCGCCGCTCCATGGCTGGGGGCTGAGGAGGTCAGATTGCTTGAGCGGCTGTCCGCCACCACGTCCGTGTCTCAGGATGCCGGCCGTGTCCGGATCACCGGCGGCCTGGGTCGGCTGGAGATCGGGGCTGCGGGACCGGAGTTGGACCGGCTGGTCACGCAGGGGCTGGCTGAGTCCGAGGGCCGGCTGACCGAGCAGGGCGCTGTGTTCACCGCCGCCTGGCGTCAGACTACGGCCTCGTTCCGGATCACCGCTCAGACCGAAGCACGGAACTCGATGTACCAGATGTGGTTCGGGTCCCGGGGCGAAGCCCTCGTGCTGGCAGGGCCCGCCGTGACCACTCAGGCCGACGACGACGCTCCCGCCGGCGCACTGCGTCCTGAACTGCTGGACCAGGCCGAGGCGGCCCATGACGTGGCGGCCTGGCTGGGTCTGTCCCCGGCGTGGGGCCTGGACGTCGGGACGGCTCCGCTGGACCGGGGCGCCGTGCTGGCCCGCATCGACGCGCGGACAGCGCCTCCGGAGACTGCCAGCCCGGAACTCGTCCGCGTCTGGGAGGAGCCCTGGCTGGTCTGGACCGTGCAGCCTGCCGATGACCGGCCGCCGGTCACCTACCTGCGAGCGGGGATCCACGGCCAGTACCGCATGGTCGCCACCGGGGAGGGCATCATCCTGGAGGCCACCGCCACCCGGAACGTCTACCGTGACCTCGTGATCCGTCTGGTCCCCGAGGGAATGGACCGGTCCGCCGTCCAGGCGTGATCGTCGAGGAGCGGGGGAGCAGTCGTGTCTGATCTGACGACGGGTGTGGTGGTGGGTGCCGTGGTGGCCCTGGTCGGTGCGGGCTTCCTGCTGACGGCGTGGCTGTCCTACAGCGGACGGTTCCGGAGCTGGGTGCTGGTGCGGCCACCGCTGACCCTGACGGGGCGGTACTGGGGCCTGCTGTCCATGGCTCTGGCCGGGATCGGCGGGCTGTTCGTGGCTGTTTTCGGTGGCCTCATCCTCGCGGCCGGTGGCACCGGCTCGGCCCCTGGTGGATGGTCGCTCGCACTGACGGTGGGCCTGGTCGCCAGCCTGGTGGCCGCCGTGTGGACCAGCCATCGACTGCTCCGCGCCCTGAAGCCAGCGTGGTACCGAGACTGGGAAGATCGGGGCATCACCGAGCAAGAGATCACTGCCTGGCTGCAGGAGCGGAAGTCCAGCCGGACCTCTCGCTAGCCAGTCAGCGCGCGTACCGACAACGGAAGTTCGCCAGGACCTTCTGCGGCTCGGTCACCGTGGCCGCCCGCACGCGCTCGAAGAGTTCTTCCGTCTCGGCCGGCTCGTAGTAGCCGTGGCCCGCGTAGGTCTCCAGGCGGAACAGCAGTCCGGGCAGATCCAGTTCGGGGTGGAATTGGGTGGCGTACTGGTGCCGTCCGATCCGGAACATCTGCACCGGGCAGGCCTCGCCGGAGACCAGCACCTCGGCGTGAGGCGGGAGGAGGCGGACGGCCTCCTTGTGCCCCACAAAGGCGGTGAACTCCACAGCCACGCCGGCCAGCAAAGGATCCTGCCGCCCGGCCTCGGTCACCCGCACGACGGCGGTCCCGGCCGGTTCCCCATAGGTCCCGTCCACCGTGGCCCCCTGGTGAAGGCCGAGGGTGCCGACGCCGTAGCAGGCTCCGAGGAACGGGATGTCCCGGTCCAGCACCACATCCAGCATCCGCCGCAGCTCGGCCTCGACGGCGACCTGCAGGTCGGATTTCAACTCCTCCGGGTCGGAGGAGTTGAATGGGCCGCCGCCGACCACCACCCCGGAATGGCGGCCCAGGAGAGCCTCCCAGTCGACGTCCGCGGTGCCGCCCGACGACGGCCGGGCGGCCGCGACGAGACGGTCCAGCCGCAGCGGGGTCAGCTCGCCGTCGGCGAAGCCTCCGAGTGCGGTGGTGGAGCGGACCTCATCCGCCGCGACGGCATCGTCCGCGCGGGTCTGGATCAGCAGGAAGGGCAGCACCCGTTCGGGTCAGCCGGCCACGCCTGCGGCAGCGGTTTCCCGCTGGCGCACCGGCGTGGACAGTCGGCCCCAGGAACCCCGGTGGTAGGCCGGAGCCAGGAGCTGCCGCCACCGCTCGTCGCCGAGCGACTGGGCGGCCTCCACAGGCCAGTTGGGGTGGACGAGGGCCGCCCGGCCGATGTCGACGGCATCCGCCCGGCCTTCGGCGAGCACGGACTCGGCGAGCTCGGGATCGGTGATCGCCCCGACGGCCGAGACGAACAGGCGGCGGGAGGCGCCGTCGTCGGACACCGGCATGCCCTGCCCCGCGGCCAGGGTGAGGTCGGCCGTGCCGGCGCGGACGGCGTCGGCCAGGGGGACCTGGTAGGCGGGCCCGGTCGGCCCCTGGAAGGTGTCCCCGATGCCACCGGAGGAGACATCCACCCAGTCCAGGCCGAGGCCGGTGAGTTCGCGGACGAGGCGGACGGTGTCCTGTTCGCCCCAGCTGTCCTCGAGCCAGTCGGAGCCGGAGAGCCGGAGGCCGAGGATCTTCTCCCCCGGCCACACCTCACGGACCGCCTGCACGATCCGGCGGACCAGACGGGTGCGGTTCTCGAAGGAGCCGCCCCACTCGTCGCTCCGGCGGTTGGTGACGGGGGACAGGAACTGGTGGATGAGGTAGCCGTGGGCTCCGTGGATCTGCACCGCGTCGAAGCCGGCCTCGTCAGCGCGGCGGGCGGACGCGGCGAAGGCCTCGATGACCTGCTCGATCTCGGCACCTCTCAGCTCCCGGGTGGGGCCGACGGCGGAGACGGCCGGGACACCGGAGGGGGAGACGGTCTCCCAGCCGCCCTCGTCCAACGGGATCTCGTCCCCCGGGTAGCCGGGGTGGGCGGGCCACGTGGAGGCCTTGGAGCCGGCGTGGGCCAGCTGGATGGCCGGGACGGCCCCCTGCGAGCGGATGAAGTCGACGATCGGGGCCCAGGCATCGCGCTGCGCATCGTTCCACAGGCCGGTGTCCTGATCCGAGATGCGCCCCTCGGGGAGGACCGAGGAGGCCTCGGCCACCACCATGCCGAAGCCGCCGGAGGCGCGGGCACCCAGGTGCGCCAGGTGCCAGGGTCCGGGCACGCCGTCCTTGGCGGTGACGCTGTACTGGCACATGGGCGGCAGGATCAGCCGATTGCGCAGGGTGAGGCCGGACACGGTCACGGGATCGAAGAGAAGACTCATGTCAGGCACAACCACGGGGCGGCCCGGCAGTATTCCTAGACTGACCCCATGCCGTCCTTCCGCGCCCGCCTCCAGATCGGTGACCTGCTGCCCGGCCATGGCCCCGAAGAGGTGATGGACCGTGCCGAGACGGCCCTCGCCGCCACCCACAACGTGGAAGCCAAGGACCTGGAGGTGGTGGCCCGGGTGCCGCGCATCGTTCTGCGGTTCACGGTTCCCGACTCCACCTGGGACTCGGAGAACCGCGCCGCCCTGGCTGCGGCCGGCCGGATGCGCGGGGGCGTCCGGGACGTGGCCACGACCGGCCGGCTGGACGTGCTCCGCCGGGACCGCGGCCGGTGGATGCCGGTGGGCTAGAACTCGTCGACCTCGTGGCCCAGGGCGGCCCGGTGCTCGGCGTGGTTGATCCGGTAGCGGCGGTTCTCGGTGGCCAGCAGCACCATGAAGAGGCCCATGGCGGCCACGATTGCGACCCAGACGGAGGTCATGGACCCCACGAGCCGGGGCACCAGGATCGCGGCCAGGCCCCACGAGAGGCCGAGGGCGATGCTGATGCGGCCGCGCTCGGTCATGGACATCATGGCCGTACCCCAGACCACCACCACCAGGGTGAGCACGGCCCAGACCGGGCCGGGGATCCAGAGCAGGTTGACGCCGAGGGACTGCAGCCAGACGGACGCGTTCGTGGCGGCGAAGATCAGGGCCCATCCCGTGAACAGCCCGATCATGCCGTCCGTGATGGCGCGCTCCATGCGGCTCCGCGCGGTGTAGAGGTTCAGCTGATGGACGCTGTCCACCAGGAGATAACCCAGGGCGAGCCAGACGAACAGTTCGACGCCGAGCATGACCCCGGTCCGGGCGAGGACGAACCAGGCCACCGTGGCCACCAGGGCCGCTGCCACGCGCCAGCCGGTGGCGCGTTGACGGTCCGCGGAGGCCTGGCTCGGCAACCACTGGTGCACCGTGTAGATGCCGAGGGCCACCCACAGCACCGGCCAGATGAGCTGATGCCAGAAGGCCATGGACAGCATGGAGAAGCCGCCGGCGAACCGTCCCTGATGCAGGTCGTGCAGCCAGGGCCCGGTGGCGTCCTCGCCCAGGAAACCGAGGCCGTAGACGCCGCCGAGCACGAACGCCAGGTAGGCCGCGGTCACGGTGACCCGGCGGAGCAGGTCCAGCGAGGTCGGCGCCGGGTCCGCTTCTCGGGAGGGCAGGTTGTAGGGCGGGATGTAGCCGTGGGGCGCCGGCGCCAGCTCTGGCTCCGTGGCGGCCACCGGCCGGGTGCGCCGGACCGTGGAGGCCTCGATGGCCTGGGCCTTCTCCACGATCCGGTCGCGGTGACGCCATTCCGGCAAGGAGGCCCGGGCCCGTTCCAGCAGCTGGGCGTCGGTCAGGTTCTCGCCGCGCTCCTCGAGCATGGCGCGCCGTTCCGCCGGGGGCACCCAGTCGGTCCCATCGGACTCGCGGGCCGCGACCTGCAGGGCCCACGTCTCGCGTTCCCGTTGGCGGGCCAGCCACTCCTCGTGCTCCTGGCGTTCCATCTCCCGGCGCAGGGCCTCTTCCTCGGCGCGCTGAAGTTCCAGCAGCCGTTCCCGCTCGAGGCGGGCCTCCTCCTCGGCCTGGCGCCGGGCCTCGAGTGCCGCCTCCTCGGCGGCGAGCCGTTCGGCCTCGAGCCGGTCTGCCTCGGCCTGCTCGGCGGCGCGCTGGCGCTCAAGCTCCGCCTGCCGTTCGGCCTCGGCGCGGTCGGCGGCGGCCTTCCGCTCGGCAGCGGACTTCTCCTCGGCGCGGCGCTCCCGTTCCGCCTCGCGGTGGGCCTTCTGCCGATCGTAGGCGGCCTTCATGGTGCTCGGCGACTCGTAGATGGACTGGGAGACCTTGTCCCAGTCGGGCTCGCCGAGGGAATCGAGCCAGTCGTTGAAGGACTCGAGAGGGCCCTGGGTCTCGTGGGTGTTGGCGTGCCGCAGGCGTGGCTGGTCGTTGGCGGGCTTCGGCGAAGAATCCGGGGCGGCTTCAGCTGCGGCTTCGGTGGCTTCGGCGGCACTGCCGGGGACGCGATCCGGGCGTGACCCGTCACCCGCTCCGGTGGCTGCCGGACCGGACGGCTTCTCCGCCGCGGCCTTCATCCGTTCCAGCGCAGCAGAGGACGACGACGACTCAGCGTCCACCCATCACCTCTCCCCGAAGCGCCGCCGGACGGCGACGATCCCCGCAATGATCAACCCTGCAAGGGTACCCAATCCCATGCCCACCACGGCGCTCGCCCAGAACGGTAGGCCTGTCGCGCTGCCAGTGAACCAGCCGAGTCCCACCATGTACACGGACCACACGGCAGAACCGATGCCTGACAGGGCCAGGAACGGGCCCCAGGGGATGCCGGCGATCCCGGCGGCGGCCATGGAGGCCGTCCGGCCACCCGACACGAAGCGCAATACGAACAGGGACGCGTACCCCGGCGCCGGGCCGGCCTTGTCCAGCAGCCGCAGGATCCCACGGTGGATACGCTGACCCCACGAGGCCCGGTCGAGCAGCCCGGTCAACTGGAACCGGAAGAGGGCATACAGCCCGACGTCCCCGGCCCAGCACCCCAGCCACGCCGCCAGCACCGAGGGGACCAGCGCCACGCTGCCCAGCTGGGACATGGCCCCCGAGCCGATGACGAACAGCTCGCTCGGCACGGGCGGCACGGGTGCGTCAACGGCCACCAGGACCGCGGTCAACACGTGGAACCACCCGCCCAGCGATTCGACCCAGGAGGTGTCCAGGCCCGACGGCATGCCCGTCACGCCCCCAGCCCCGGGCGTTCGGCCAGCGCCAGCCGGGAGCTGAACTGCCGAGGGGAACCGGTCAGCGGGTCCGTGAACCCGATCGTCTGGGCCAGCAGCTGCAGCGGCCGGTCGTAATCGTCCGGGGCGGCGTCCAACAGGACCGGATAGAACGGGTCGTTGAGGATTCCCAGCCCGAGGGCGGCCAGGTGCACGCGCAACTGGTGGGTGCGTCCGGTGCGCGGGTGCAGGCGGACATGCGCGACGCCGGCTCCCGCCCAGGTGCCCGTGGAGACGCCCGTTCCGATCAGCTCGATCCGGGTCTCCGCATTGGCCCCCACGGTCGGCCGGTTCGTCTTCCGTCCCGGCCGGGTGGCCTGGCTCAGGGTGCGGCCCGACTCCCGGGGACCGTAGTCCAGCGTGCGAGCGGTGAGCACCCCCTTCACCTTGTCCATCCGGTTGCGGTAGGTCAGCGGGAACCGGCCTGCCGCGCCGCCCTCGGGAAGTGCCGAGACGGCCTCGTAGACCTTCCAGATCTGGCGCCGTTCGAAGAGCACCTGGTACGCGCCCCGGGTGTCCGGGTGGGTGGAGAACATCACGACGCCGGCGGTCGCCCGGTCTAGACGGTGCATGGGCACGAGGTGGTCCAGCCCGAGCTGGTTGCGCAACCGCACCAGCGCCGATTCCTGCACGAAGCGGCCGCCCGGCGTGGTGGGGAGGAAATGCGGCTTGTCCGCCACCACCAGATGCTCGTCCTGGTGGAGCACCGTGATGGGGAAGGGGATGGGCGCCTCCTGCGGAACACTGCGGTAGTACCAGACGAAGTCGTGGGCACTCAGGGGGGTGTGCTCGGTAACCGTGGTGCCGTCGGCGGCGCGGACCTCGCCGGTGCGGAAACGTTCGACGATCCCCACCGGATCCACATGGCCCCACCGGTGCAGCACGTAGGCCAGGATGGTGTCCCAACCGCGGTCCGGGACGGTGAGGCGGGTGGCGTTCACGCCGTCACGGACGGGCAGAGGCGGCGACTGGGACACGGCCCCAGTCTTCCAGACCGCAGAGCCATGGACGGACGGCGGCTCGGGCGGCGGCTCGGACGGGATGTCAGGTCCCGGTGGTCTCGTCCGCGCTCGCGGGCCCGCGGTCGGCCGGCACGAGGACCGTGATGTTGCCGGGGCCGGGTCTCGTCCGGCCGGAGCGTCCGCTGGGGATCTCCGCTCCGACGTCCGCGATGACCGACTCCAACTCGGCTCCCGCGGGGACCACGCAGTCTCCGAGCAGGACCGACCGGGACACCCGGGCGCCGGCCTCCACCACCACGCCGGGGCCGACGACGCTGTGCTCGACCTCACCCCCGATCCGGCAGCCGGCCGACACGAGGGAGGCGGACACCGTGGCCCGGGTGTCGATCCAGGCCGGAGGGGCATGCTTCGGATTGGTGATCAGCGGCCAGCCGGGCCGGTCCAGGTCCAGGCCGGTGCCGTCCAGCAGTTCCATGTGCGCTTTGAAGTAGGCGTCCACGGTGCCGACGTCCCGCCAGTACCCCTCCAGCCGGTAGGCGTGGGTGCTCCGGTGCTCCACGAAGTGCGGCACGATCGACTCCCCGTAGTCGCCCAGGGAGTCCCCGTCCTCATCCCCCCGCTCTGCCGTGAGCCGGCGGGTCACCTGCCCGAGGGCGGCGACGTCGTAGATGAAGATCTCCGTGGCCACCAGGCAGCCGTCCGGATCCTCGGGCTTGTGGTCATAGCGGGTGACCGCGTGGTCCGCGTCCACCTGCACCACCCCGAAACGGGACGGGTCCTCGTCCGTCTGCGTGGTCACCACGGTCAGCTCTGATCCCCGGGCGCGGTGCTGCTCCAGGGCGGGCCGCAGGTCGAACTGGTACAGGTGGTCGGCGCTGAGCACCACCACGGTGTCCGCGCCGAAGGCCTCCAGCAGGGGCACCTGCTGGTGCAGGGCGTGCCCGTTGCCGGCGGCGAAGCCCTCCTCGGTGCGCCCCTCGGCCGGGGGCAGCAGACGCAGGCCGTGACGGGTGCCGTCCAGGTCCCAGGGCCGGCCACCGGCCAGGTGCTGGTTCAGGGTGAAGGGCCGGTACTGCTCCACGATCCACACGTCCCTCAGGCCCGAGTTGGCCAGGTTGGACAGGACCACATCGATGAGCCGGTACTGGCCGGCCACCGGGACGGCCGGTTTGGACCGGGCATCGGTCAGTGGGGACAGCCGGCTGCCCTGGCCTCCGGCCAGGACGAGGGCCACGGTGGAATGGGCGCGGTCCTGCGGAAAGGGATCGGCCATCTCAGCCTCCTTGCGGATCGGACGTGCCGCGGTGCCGGAACGGTCACCGCTGGCACTGCCTGCACCAGTACAGGGTACGTTCCACGGTCCCGTCTCCGAGAGCCCCGACCGTCACCGGACCGCCGCAGCGCAGGCACCCCTCGCGCTGGCGGCCGTAGACCCAGTATGGCGGTGTGTTCCGCCGTTCCGGCCGGGCCGTGGGGAGCATGACGCGCACGCCGTAGGGGGCGCCGTCGTCGGGCACCACGCTCGTGGTGGTGCGCCGGGGTGCCGGCCGGCCGGGCGGGGCCGGCGCCGTGTTGGCACGCATCAGGTCCCGGGCCAGGTCCACCAGGCCCGGCAGGTCGGGGACGGAGGAGACCGGCCGGTGCGGGTCCAGCCTGGCCAGCAGGAGGGCCTCGCAGCGGTAGATGTTGCCGATGCCGGAGAGCAGCCGTTGGTCCAGCAGGGCCAGTCCAAGGGGCCGCTCCGGGTTCGCGAGCAGCCGCCGGACCGCTTCCGCCCTCAGCTCGCCGGCGCGGTGCGGGTGTTCCCACTCCGGGTCCAGCAGGTCGGGACCGAGGAAGCCCAGCCGGTCCGGGACCTCCGCGGTGGGCAGGACCTCGAGCAGTCCCAGCTGGAACCCGACCACTTGGTGACGGGCCGTCTCCAGCACGCACCGGGCCTGCCACCCGGGATGGCGCCAGCGCGGCGTGACCGGGGACCCGGCGCCGTCCACCCGGGTGTACGTCTCCCAGCGGCCCTCCATCTTGAGGTGGGAGAGCGCGGTCAGTCCCTCGGCAGCATCGACCTCGAGCAGGAGGTACTTGGCCCGGGGCCGCACCGATCGCACGGCGCTGCCGCTCAGGTCCACGGTGGCCAGGCGGGGGACGCGAAAATCGGAGCGGAGCAGCTCCTGGCCTTCCAGCACCGGACGCAGCCGGTCGGCCAGCCGGACGAGGGAGTCACCTTCGGGCATGCCTCAGGCGCAGTTCAGCTGCCACGTGACGCCCCAGCGGTCGGCGACCCAGGCGAAGCGGCGGGAGAAGCCGTAGCCGTCGGCCGGCATCAGGGCGTGGCCGCCGTCCGAGGACAGCTCGCCGGCCAGGGCATCGACCGCATCGAGTTCGGCCTGCGGGTCTGGCCCGCCGCCGGGGAGCTCCACGAAGATGCTGATCGACGGGGTGAAGCTGAACTGATGCCCCGGTGGCGAGTCGAAGACCCGGAACGGGGTGCCGGCCACGGTGAACTCCCCGGCGTATACGGTGCCGACCAGGTCCGGGTTGTCGGCGGCCTCGGGAGACTCGGCCGTCCGGCGCTCCAGCCGGGTCACCTCGGTCCCGGAGATGTAGGGGGCCAGGGTCTCCACGTAGAAGGTCATGGCCTGCCCGCCCTGACCCTCGAACATGAGGAACGGGGTCGCCCTCGGGGCGGTGGGTACTGCGGGGGTGCCGGTCTGCGGTGTCTCGCTCATGACCTAAACCTAAGCCCGGACGGGGACGAGTAGAACCCTGCCTCGGCCAGTGCCGTGGCCAGGGGAGTGCCCGTGATCGGCAGACCGTTGACCTTCTCCAGGGACATCTTCTCCACCCGCGCGGTGCGTAGGGCCCATGCCAACGCCGTGGCCATCGCGCCGAGCGCCGAGGGTTCGTCCGAGAACAGCAGCAGGGTGCGCCCACCCCGTTCGACGTAGAGGGCCAGTTCGCCGGCCACGAGGACGACGACGGCGCCCGCCTTCCGCCCGGGGCGTTGCCCGGTCGGCCGCACACCGTCCGGGTTGGCGGGCAGCTCCGGCCAGGGCAGGGCCGCGCCGTAGGGGTTGGCGGGGTCAGTGGCCGCCAGCGCGACGGCCTGCGGGGCGGGCGCGGCGCGGTCATCCTGCCAGGGCGACGGTGCCCCGGCGTGCTGGGGCTGGGCGGCCGGCACGTCCTGCTGGGCGAATCCGCGCAGCCGGTCCACGGTGGCCCCCGTGGAGAACTGCGCGGCGCCGAGGTGCTCCACGTAGTAGCCGCGGCGGACCTGCCCGGCCTCCTCCATGCGGGTCAGCAGCCGGTACTGGGTGGCGAAGCCACCGGGGACCTCCTCCGCCACCACGGAGCCGCGGGTGATGACGCCATAGCGGTCCAGCAGGTACTCGGCGGTGGCGTGCGCCCGGACGGTCGGATCGGACGAGGGCTCGGGCAGCAGGGACCAGCGGCCGGCGGCCCGGGCCACGTCCATCGGCCCCAGGTCCGCGGGCAGGCCACCGGCCGGACGCGCCAGTGAGTCGGTCCCTCCCGCGTCAGCGCCGAGGCTGCCGGAGGCCTCCTGGAGTCGCTTCAACCGGGACAGTCTCGCGCCGCGGCCGGGCCGCGCCGGCCGCGCCCGTGGCGACCGTGACCTGGACTTGTGCGCGGTGCGGCCCTGACCCAACAGCCCGCGGATCGGGGCGAAGGTGTCGTTGCCCACGAGCCCGGCCCAGACCAGGTCCCAGAGGGAGTGGAGGAGGTCCCCGGAGGAGACCCGCGGCGCCGGTGCGTCGCGGGTGACCTCCGTGACCTCCGCGGCAGCGAGGACGGTGCGCGCCCGCTCGGCGAGCTGACCGAAGAACCAGGCACCGCCGCCGTCGAGCACCTCCAGCAGGGCCCGGTGCACGGGACCGAGCTCGACGTCCTGACTCCGCGTCAGGGACAGGTCCGCGGACTCGGCGCTGTGGAAGGCGACCCAGCCATCATTGCCACTGGCGGCGGCTGTGCCGGACCAGAGGAACTCGCCACTGGCCAGCAGCTCGTCCAGGAGGGCCGGCGCGTAGTCGCGGACGCGGGAGGGCAGGACGTGACTCTCCCACCCGCTGGCGGGCACGGGGACGCCGGAGAGCTGGTCGAGCACGGCGGCCACCCCGTCGATCCCGGACAGCGTGGCCGGTGACCCGCCGCCACGGGCCGGGGACAGGTGCTGCCAGTCGGCGAGGAACCGGGCATAGGCGGCCTGCTCGACCGGTTCCACCTCCGCCCGCAGCGCCGCCAGGGACCGCCGCCGGATGCGCCGCAGCACCTCGACCTCGCACCACTCGGTCTCGTGCGGGCCGGTGGGCCGGGAGCCGTCCCCGTCAGCGCCGTGGCCGGCCGCGGGGCGGAATTGCCCCTCGGTCACGCGGTGTTCGGCGGCGAGCCGCTGCAGGACCTGAAGCACGACGGCGGCGCCCAGCCCCAGCGTCACCCCGGCCTCGGCGGCGGTGAAGGGCCCGTGGGTGCGCGCGTAGCGGGAAACGAGGTCGCCGAGCGGATCCTCGACGGGCTCGATGAAGGCCAGGGGAAGGCCCAGGGGCAGGGCCACGCCGAGGGCATCGCGCAACCGGGCCGCGTCCTCCACGGCGGCATACCGGGTCTCGCCGTTGATCCTGACCTTCAGGGCCCGGTTCGCGCTGACGAGCTGGTCCAGCAAGCCGATCGCCGCGTCGGCCCCCTCATCGCTGGTCCCTGCGGGATCGCTGGACTCTGCGGGGCGCAAGCGGGCGGCGGCGCCCTCGGCGGTCAGGGGGCCGAGCAGGCGGAGGAGATCCGCGAGTCCCTCGGCGCCCTTGACCCGGCGGTCCGGAGAGAGCCGTTGCAGGTCCGCCTCCACCGTGGCCATGACGGCCGGGTCCAGCAGGTCCCGGAGTTCGGCCCGTCCCAGCAGCTCGTTGAGCAGGCCGGGGTCCAGGGAGAGGGCGGCGGCCCGGCGCTCGGCCAGGGGGGAGTCACCCTCGTAGATGAATTGGGCCACGTAGCCGAACAGCAGCGACTGGGCGAAGGGCGAGGGGGTCTGGGTGGTGGTCTCCACCAGCCGCAGCGACTTCGCCTCGATCCGGGTGGCGAGGTCCTTGAGGGCCGGGAGGTCGTAGACGTCCTGCAGGCATTCGCGGACGGTCTCGAGAATGATCGGGAACTGCGGGTACTTCCGCGCGACCTCCAGGAGCTGGGCCGAGCGCTGGCGCTGCTGCCACAGGGGGGTGCGTTTGCCGGGATCCCGGCGAGGGAGGAGCAGCGCCCGGGCGGCGTTCTCCCGGAACCGGGCGGCGAACAGCGCCGAACCGCCCACCTCCGCGGTGACGAGTTCCTCGAGTTCCTCCGCCGTGAAGAGGAACAGGTCCGCTCCGGGGGGCTCGTCCTCCATCATCGGCACCCGCAGCACGATGCCGTCGTCGGCGGCCATCGCGGAGCCGTCCATCCCGTACCGGGCCTGCAGCCGGGCGCCGACGGCCAGCGCCCACGGCGCGTGCACCGGCATCCCGAAGGGGGAGTGCAGCACCACGCGCCAGTCCCCGAGCTCGTCGTGGAACCGCTCCACCACGAGGGTCTTCTCCGTGGGCAGCTGTCCGGTGGCCTCACGCTGTTCGGTCAGATAGGCGGTCAGGTTGTCCTGGGCCCACTCGTCCAGTCCGGCCGCTGCGAGCCGCTCGGACGTCGGCTTCCCGGCGCCGACCTCGCGGCGGAAGGCCCCGACCGCCTCACCGAGCTCGACGGGACGGCCCTCGGCATCACCCCGCCAGAACGGGAGTCGACCCGGCTGCCCGAAGGCGGGGATCACGAGGACCCGGTCATGGGTGATGTCCTGGATCTGCCAGCTCGTGGCGCCGAGGACGATCACGTCTCCCACGCGGGACTCGTAGACCATCTCCTCGTCGAGCTCGCCCACCCGGCGTCCGCCCGTGCGGGCGGTGCCGGCGGAGGCTTTGGCGGCACCGCCCGCGGTGGTGTCGCCGGCCTTCTCGTCCTCGGTGCCGGCGAGGAAGACGCCGAAGAGGCCGCGGTCCGGGATGGTCCCGCCCGAGGTGACCGCCAGCCACTGCGAGCCGTTGCGGCCGGACAGGGTGCCGGCCTCCCGGTCCCAGACCACACGCGGGCGCAGCTCGGCGAACTCGTCGGAGGGGTAGCGGCCGGAGAGCAGGTCGAGCACCGACTCGAACGCGGAGTGCGGCAGGGTCGCGAAGGGGGCGGAGCGGCGGAGCAGGTCGAACCAGGCCTCGACGTCAAGCTCGTCCAGGGCGCAGGCGGCCACGGTCTGCTGGGCGAGGATGTCCAACGGGTTGGCCGGGATGGACATCGACTCGATCCGGCCGGCGAGCATGCGCTCGACCACCACGGTGGTGTCCACCAGGTCCCCGCGGTGCTTGGGGAAGAACCAGCCGGAGGACGTCTCGCCGACCTGGTGGCCGGCGCGGCCCACGCGCTGCAGCCCGGAGGCCACGGACGGCGGCGACTCGACCTGGATGACCAGGTCCACCGCGCCCATGTCGATGCCGAGCTCCAGCGAGCTGGTGGCGACCACGCAGCGCAGCTGGCCGGACTTGAGCGCGTCCTCGATGAGGGCGCGCTGCTCCTTCGAGACCGAACCGTGGTGGGCGCGGGCGAACTCGGTGCCGGTTCCCTGGGAGGCATGGCCGGCGGACTGACCCGCGCCGCCCATCAGCTGGGCCGGGGAACCGGACCGGCCGGCGTCGGGCGTCTCCGGGGCCGGCTCCGTGGCCTGACGTTCCTCCCAGATCTCGTTGAGGCGGCCGGTGAGCCGCTCGGCGAGCCGGCGGGAGTTGGCGAAGACGATGGTGGAGCGGTTCGCCTCGACCAGGTCGACGATCCGCTCCTCCACGTGCGGCCAGATCGAGGCGTTCGTCTGCAGCCCGGACCCCGGTCCCAGATCGTGCGCGGAGGGCGCCGAGGGCAGCTCGGTCATGTCCGGTACCGGGACGGTGACGTGCACGTCCCAGGACTTGGTGGAGGCCGGGGCCACGACGCGCACCGGCTGGAGGCCGCCGAGGAAGCGGGCGACCTCCTCCTTCGGCTCCACCGTGGCCGAGAGCCCGATCCGCTGTGCGGGCTTCGCCAGCAGGGCATCGAGCCGTTCGAGGGAGACCGCGAGGTGGGCACCCCGCTTGGTCCCGGCCACGGCATGGACCTCATCCACGATCACCGTCTGAACCCCCGCCAGGGTGGACCGCGCCTGGGAGGTCAGCATGAGGTAAAGCGACTCCGGCGTGGTGATCAGGATGTCCGGGGGGTGGCTGGCCAGCTGGCGGCGCTCGCGGGCCGGGGTGTCCCCGGACCGCACGCCCACGCGCACCTCCGGCGCGGACTCGCCGAGGCGCTTGGCCGTCTGCGTGATGCCGATGAGGGGTGCCCGCAGGTTGCGCTCGACATCCACGCCGAGGGCCTTGAGCGGGGAGATGTAGAGGACGCGGGTCTGGCTCTTGGGCTTCTTCTCGGCCTTCTCGGCGTGCTGGACGCTCGTGGCTGAGGGGGAACGCAGGAACCCGTCGAGGGCCCAGAGGAAGGCCGAGAGGGTCTTGCCCGAGCCGGTGGGCGCGACCACGAGGGCATGCTGACCGGAGGAGATGGCATCCCAGGCGCCGAGCTGGGCGGTCGTCGGCGCGGCGAAGGCCCCCTCGAACCACTCGCGGGTGGCAGGGGTGAAACGGTCAAGCACCGCGTCCGCCGCGGGATCAGCGGCGTCGGGTCGGGAATCTCGGGCCATCGCGGCCATGCTACGCCGGGCCCCGGACACTCTTCGACCGGTCCTCTAGGGTGGGTGGACCATGAACCGCTGAGCAGCCGGGAGCGACGATGAAGCGCAGGATCGGGTGGATGCTGGGTCTCGGAGCCCTGCTGATGGTGACCGGATGCAGCGAGAGCGAGACCGGGATCGCCCTCCTCGACGAGCCTGCGACGGATGCCGATTCGATCGATGTCGGGGCCGGGCCGCTGGAGCCCGACGCGTGGGAGGGCATCGATCCGCAGAGCGTGCGCTTCGTGGCCGAGCACGATGGCGTGACCTACTACCTGGCCGAACCCCGGGATCCGGAGCTCGATGGTGGTCTCTGCCTCGCAGTGGTGGAGCCGGGGGCGCTGGCCTGTGGAGGGCCCTCTCAGGGCGCCCCGGCTGATGCGGCGGTTCTGATGCTCGACTACGGCACGGGCGCGGCTGCTGTGTTCCGCGACGGCGACGATACATCGGTGCTGGCGGATCAGGGCTGGACCCAGGTCCACCCGAACCTCCTGGTGCAGGACTCCGGCCCGGCCGCGTAAGAACTCAGGTCCCCCGCCCTACACGTGGTGGTACGGCCGGCCGCCGGCGATCTCCTGCGCGCGGTAGAGCTGTTCGGACACGATCAGGCGCACGAGCTGGTGGGGAAAGACGAGCGGGGACAGTGACCAGACCGTGTTGGCGCGGGAGTGCACGGAGCCGTCCACGCCGTAGGCGCCGCCGATGACGAGGGTGACGCTCTGGCCGGCGTCGAACCGGCCCTGCAGGAGGCGGGACAGGCCGGGAGAGTCGAGGTGGGTGCCGCGTTCGTCGAGCAGCATCAGGTGGTCGCGCTCGCCGACCTTGGTCAGGATGCGGGCCGATTCCTCCTCGCGCGCTGCGTCGCCCTCGCGGGAGGAGTGGGGGAGCAGCTGCCAGGTGACGTCGAAGGGCTTCTTGAGCCGCTTGACGTAGCGGTCGATGCCGTCGGCCACCCAGGATTCGTGCTTCTTGCCGATGGCCAGGACCTTCACGCTCATCAGACCATCCTGTCAGGATCTCGAGTCGAGGGGCTTCCGCGCCCCGATGGAGGAGAACTCGCCCGGATCGCCGCGCAGGGCGCGCAACACGGTGCCGTGGAACCAGTCGAGCGCCGCGGTGTGCTGACTGGTGGTCCGCTTCAGCAGGGAGATCTCGACTCCGGGCAGCTCGAAGGGCAGGTCCCGCAGGACCACGGGCCAGGTCTCCGCCCAGCCCCGGGCGATCGACGCCGGGACGGTGGCGATCAGGCGGTTCGGCGCGGACAGCAGCGGCGGCAGTGAGGCGAAATGACGCACGGACACCGCCGGCCGGATCGGCGCGCCGAGCCTGCCGAGCGCCGCGTCCAGGGCCGGCCGCCCGGAATCCCCGGCCACCACGGCATGGTCGGCTTTCAGGTAGTCCTTCAGTGTCAGAGGCGGTGCTGTCAGCGGATGGTCCTCGCCCATGAGCACGGCATAGCGCTCCGATTTCAGCACCTGGTGTTCGAAGGCCCCGGAGATCGGCAGGGAGGTCACGGCCAGGTCCACCGTCCCCCGGGCCAGCCAGTCGGGAAGGAGCTCCAAATCCAGCGAGACCACCTCGATCCCGATGCCCGGGGCGGCGGCCCGGACGGCGGCGAACAGCGCCGGGACATAGCCGATCTCGCCCAGCTCGGACATGGCGACGGTGAAGCGGCGGTCCGAGGTGGCGGGATCGAAGGAGTGGACCGCGTCCAGGGCCCGGTCGATGGTCATCAAGGCGTCGCGGAACGACGGGTAGATCGACTGGGCCGCCGCCGTGGGTTCCATGGTCCGACCCACCCGGTGGAACAGCGGGTCATCCCACTGGCGTCGCATGCGTGTCAGGGCCTGGCTCACAGCGGGCTGGGTGACATAGAGCCGGGCGGCGGCCGAGGTGAGGCTCCGCGACTCGTACACGGCCACGAAGGTCCGCAAGAGGTTCAGGTCCATGGTTCGGCCACTCAATCTGCGAGAACGGGGGATAAGCAATTCTTATGCTCAACTCCCAGGACTATACGTAGGCTGACGGTGACATCGCCATCCGCGTACCGCCGTCCTCCGAGGAGTCCTTCATGTCCCACCAGCAACCCGAGTCCCTGGCTGCGGCCGTCGCCCGTGCCGGCTCGCCCGTCGAGTACCTGCGCAACGCCCCGTCCAAGGCCACCGTCTTCCCGGTGCAGCCGGAGTTCAGCAACTGGCGCTCGGAGCAGCAGTCCTGGCGGACGTCGGTGGCGCTGCTGGACCAGTCGCACCACATGACCGACCTGTTCATCACCGGCCCGGACGCGCTGAGGCTGCTCTCCGACGTGGGCGTCAACAGCTTCGCGACGTTCGCCCCCAACAAGGCCAAGCAGTTCATCGCCGTCAACCACGAGGGCTACCTGATCGGCGACGCCATCCTGTTCTACCTGGAGGAGGACTCCTTCGACCTGGTCGGCTGGCACATGGTCCTGGACTGGGTGCAGTACCACGGGGAGAAGGGCAACTATGACGTCACCTTCGAGCGTGATGCCAGCTCCGCCGTCCGCCAGGGGGATCCGAAGCAGTACCGCTTCGAGGTCCAGGGGCCCCGCGCGCTCGAGCTCATGGAGAAGGTCACGGGTGCCGCGGTCCCGGAGACGCGGTTCTTCGGCATGGCCACCTTCGAGATCGACGGCGTCCAGGTCCGCTCGCTGCGTCATGGCATGGCGGGACAGCCGGGCTTCGAGCTGTTCGGCCCCTGGGCCGACGGTGAGCGGGTCCGGGCGGCCCTGCTCACCGCCGGGGAGGGGTTGGACCTGGTCCAGGTCGGCTCGAAGGCCTACTCCTCCTCCAACCTGGAGTCCGCGTGGGTGCCGTCTCCGTTCCCGGCGATCTTCAGCGGCGAGGGCACCGAGGCCTACCGCGAGTGGTTGCCGGCCAGCCGGGCCGGATCCCTCGCCGGCAGCGTCGACTCGACGGCGGTGGAGGACTACTACCTGACTCCGTACGACCTCGGTTATGGACGGAGCGTGTCCTTCGACCACGAGTTCATCGGCAAGGCTGCCCTGGAGCGCCACGCGGCCGAGCAGCAGCGGCAGAAGGTCACCCTGGTGTGGCGGCCGGAGGACGTCGCCGCCGCGATCCAGACCCAGTTCGAGCCGGGGGTTCCGGCGAAGTACATCGACGTGCCCAAGGCGCGTTACGGCCAGTATCAGGTGGACCGGGTCCTGGTGGACGGCCGGGACGTCGGGATCTCGCACGACGCCGGCTACCTCACCAACGAGCACGCGTTCGTCTCGCTGGCCAGCATCGAGGATGACTTTGCCGCCCCGGGAACCGAGGTCACCGTGGTGTGGGGCGAGACGACGCCCTCCGCCAAGCCCTCGGTGGAGAACCACCGCCAGGTGCGGATCCGCGCCACCGTGGAGCCGGCCCCGTACTCCGCCTTCGCCCGGGAGAACTACCGCAAGAACTAGCGGACGTCGGCCTCCACGAGAGCGTGCTCGGCGGCGACCCAGCCGAGCATCGCGCACTTCACCCGGGCCACGTAGCGCGAGACCCCGCCGAGGGCCACGGCGTCGCCGAGCAGGTCCTCGTCCGGGGCGATCTTGCCGCGGGACTGCATGGCGGTGCGGAAGGCGTCGATGCGCGTGCGCAGGTCCTCCACCGTCAGCCCCTCGGCGAGCTCGGTCAGCAGGGAGGCCGAGGCCTGTGAGATCGCACAGCCGTGGCCCTCCCAGCGGATCCGTTCGACCACCCGGCCGGCCCCCTCGCCGCTCAGGTGCACCTCGAGGGTGATCTCATCGCCGCAGGTCGGGTTGAGCTGGTGCGACTGTCCGGCCGCGCCGCCCAGCAGGCCCACGCCGTAGGGATTCTTCGAGTAGTCGAGGATGACCTGCTGGTACAGGTTCTGCAGTTCGGACGAGCTCACGCCTTCACTCCAAAGAAGTTCGCGGTGGCGGCCACCCCCTCCAGGAAGCGGTCCACCTCCTCGGTGGTGTTGTAGAGGTAGGTGCTGGCCCGGGTGGAGGCCGTGAACCCGAGCCGCCGGTGCAGGGGCTGGGCGCAATGGTGGCCCACGCGGATGGCGATGCCCTGATCGTCCAGGAACTGGCCGACGTCGTGGGCATGCACCCCGGCGAGGTCGAAGCTGGCCGCGCCCACGCGCGGTCCCGGCGCGGATCCGCCCAGTACCGTCACGCCGGGAATCTCGGCGAGCCCGGCCAGCAGGCGGGCACCGAGCTCGTCCTCATGGGCGGCGATGCGGTCCATGCCGATGCCCTTCAGGTACTCCACGGCGGCGGCCAGGGCGATGGCCTGCGAGACCTTCTGGGTGCCGGCCTCGAAACGCTGCGGGGGCGGCAGATACTCCGCGGCCTCCATGGTGACCGTGGTGATCATGGAGCCGCCGGTGAGAAACGGGGGCATGGCCGCCAACAGCTCTCGGCGGCCGTAGAGGGCGCCGATGCCCGTGGGGGCCAGCATCTTATGACCGGAGAACGCGGCGAAGTCCACATCGAGTGCCTTCAGATCCACGGGCAGGTGCGGGACGGACTGGCAGGCGTCCAGCACCACGAGCGCTCCGACGGCGCGGGCCCGGGCCACGAGGTCCTCGACCGGGTTGATGAGCCCCAGGACGTTGGAGACGTGGGTGAAGGCCAGCAGCCGGGTGCGGGGGGTGATGACCTCGTCCGCCGCCTCCGTCCGCAGGGCGCCGTCGTCGCCGACGGGAAGGTAGCGCAGGGTGGCGCCGGTGCGGAAGGCCAGCTCCTGCCAGGGGATGAGGTTGGCGTGGTGCTCCATCTCCGTCACCACGATCTCGTCCCCGGCGCCCAGCCGGAAGCGTTCGGCGGCTGGGCCACCGCGGCCCGCGCTGGCATTGGAGAACGCATAGGCCACCAGATTCAGCGCCTCGGTGGCGTTGGAGGTCCAGACGATCTCGTCTTCCTCGGCACCCACGAACTCGGCGACCGTGGCCCGGGCATCCTCGAAGAGCACGGTGGCCTCGGCAGCCAGGGTGTGGGCGCCGCGGTGGACCGCGGCATTGAGGTTCTCGTAGTAGTCGCGCTCGGCCTCCAGCACGGCCCGCGGCTTCTGCGACGTGGCGCCCGAGTCCAGGTAGGCCAGCGGATGGCCGTTCACCTCGGTGGCCAGCAAAGGGAAGTCCTCACGCCACCGGTCGATCTCGGCCGCCGTCGGGGGAGGGGTCGTCTGGGAGGTTCCGGTCATCTGCGCTGCCTTTCGACGGGGTCGTCTGCCGTGTGCACCACTGGCATAGCACCGGGGGGCCCCGATTTGTTCCGCTGGTTCCGCCCCGGGCCGGACATGCGAGAAGGCCTCCACCTCCCGGGGATCCCGGGCCGTGGAGGCCTTCTCAACTGGCGGTGACGGTGGGATTTGAACCCACGGTAGGGGTGAACCTACACAACATTTCGAGTGTTGCACCTTCGGCCGCTCGGACACGTCACCAGACCGCACCACTGTACCGGAGGGGGCCAGCCCCGCCCAAACCACTCCGTTGGCGCGCACGGCTCAGGAGCGGTGCTCCCGGAAGAAGTCGGTCAGGAGCCCGGCGCACTCCTCCTCGCGGAGGCCGGCATGGACCTCCACCCAGTGGTTCAGCCGGGGCTCCCGCACCACATCGAACACGGATCCGCACGCACCCGCCTTGGGGTCCCAGGCCCCGAAGACCAGCCGGGGGATGCGCGCCAGCACCAGGGCCCCGGCGCACATGGCGCACGGTTCCAGGGTGACCACCAGCGTGCAGTCGGACAGCCGCCAACCGTCCCCATCGCCCGCCTCACGACGCGCGGACGCGGCCTCGCGCAGTGCGAGCACCTCGGCATGTGCGGTGGGATCCCCGGTCGCCTCGCGCTCGTTGCGTCCGGTGCCCAGGACGGTCCCATCCGGGCCCACGACGACGGCGCCGATCGGCACGTCGGAGGTCTCCAGCGCGGCACGGGCCTGGTCCAGGGCCGCACCCATCCACTCGTGGTGCGAGGTCTTCATGGGCCGACCCTAGCCGTCCCGTGCCGGATCGGCGGCCCGGCGGCCGATGGCCGGGCCCGGGCGCCCGGTAGGGTTGTGCCCATGCGCGTACAGCTCGTGGAACATCCGCTCGTCAGCCACAAATTGACCGTTCTCCGCAAGAAGGAGACACCGTCGATGATCTTCCGGCAGCTCACCGAGGAGCTCGTCATGCTGCTGGCCTACGAGGCCACCCGGGACGTGAAGGTCCAGCCCGTGGAGATCGAGACCCCGGTGGCGAGGATGACCGGCGTCGCGCTGGCCAAACCGACCCCGCTGGTGGTGCCCATCCTGCGGGCGGGCCTGGGCATGCTCGAGGGCATGGTGCGGATGGCGCCCTCTGCCGAGGTGGGATTCCTGGGCATGGCCCGGAACGAGGAGACCCTGGACATCGTCACCTACGCGGAACGGCTGCCGGCGGATCTCACGAACCGCCATGTCTTCCTGCTGGACCCCATGCTGGCCACCGGGGGGACCCTGGTGGAGGCGGTGCGGTTCATGTACGCCCGCAACGCGCAGCGGGTGACCTGCATCTGCCTGTTGGGCGCTCCGGAGGGGATCTCCCGGTTGGAGCGCGAGCTGGCGGACGTGGAAGTGGACATCTACCTGGCCGCGATCGACGAGCGCCTGGACGAGCAGTCCTACATCGTCCCCGGACTCGGCGACGCCGGCGACCGCCTCTACGGCCTGGCGGAGTAGTTCGAGGCGGTCAGCGGCGCAGTAACAAAAGTGCGAACGCCGGAGGTTGGCAGTAAGTTGCCCCAGAAGTGCCGCAAAGGACGTCCCACCACCCCGAACGGCTGTGACCTTGCTCACGAATAGCCGCATTCGTCTCACATAGTGAGACTCCCGTCCCATTGTTACTTGCCAGGAACGAATGTGACGGCCGAGTGTTGTCACATGAACTTCCGCGACTCGGCGGTCCCCTCGGGGGCGACGACTGTTCGGCGATGGTGCCGGCAGTCGGGCTGGGCCGGCTCCTGTCCGGGGTGTCTGCAGCGGGGAACGGCCGTGATCCGGCCTGACTCGCAGCCCTCACGCCGAACAGGACACTGACGCAAGGATTCATCGACATGACAACCAGTCCCCAGGGATACGTCCACATCTCGGTCCGCAACGCCCAGCGTCGTGCGGCACGGGTCCGCAGTTACCGTGAGCATGGCGGCACCTATGGGACGCCGGCCAGCCGGCAGCTCCACTCGGTCCAGGCTGTCGTGGAGCCCGCCGGGGAGGCCGAGTCGCCGGCGCCCCAGACGGCACCGCTGCCGGTCCTGGCCCCCAACGGGATCCCGGGTCCTCAGGCGGTGGCGACGGAAACCGAGGCCCGCGGCTTCGTCATCTATGTGGGCATGGACGAGTCGGCCGCCTCGGCCGCCGGGACCTCGCTGACCCGGCTGGCCAACGAGCTGCGCCACTATGTCGAATCACTGGTACCGGGTTCACAGTCTGCGGCGGCCGTCGCGATCGCCCCGGCCGGCGCCCCCGGTTCCGACCTTGAGGTCGTCCGCCAGGTCCTCGGGGATCCGACCATCCAGCAGGGCACCCGACCGGACCTGCTCCAGGCCCCTGCCCCCGTCTCCACCCGTCAACCGGGCGTCCTGATCGATCTCGCCCGCCGCGAGGTCCAGCTGGACGGTGAGGGCCTGAACCTCACCTACAAGGAGTTCGAGCTGCTGAACTACCTCGTCGAGAACGGCGGCCGGACCGTGGGCCGTGACGAACTGCTCGAGTCCCTGTGGAGGAACTCGGATGAGGTGCCGAACGAGCGCACCATCGACGTCCACATCCGCCGGCTGCGGTCCAAGCTGGGCCGGCTCTCCGGCACGGTCCGGACCGTGCGCGGTCAGGGGTACCGCTTCTACGAGCACCCCGAAGTGGTTGTCTGGGCCGCCCCCGAATACAGCATCTGAGCCAGGGCGGGCACGTAGGCTGGCCGCATGCCTGCCGACACCGTGACGCCCGACCGTATCGACACCTCCGGTGACAAGACGCTGATCCTCCTGCGCCATGCCAAGTCGGACTGGCCGGACGGCGTGAATGACCACGACCGCCCCCTGGGCGGCCGCGGCCATCGCGAGGCACCCGCCGCCGGCGAGTGGCTGGTGAACCAGGGCGTGTATCCGGACATGATCCTGTGCTCCGATGCCGTGCGCACCCGCCAGACCTGCACCTGGGTCTGCAGCGAGCTGGGGGAGAAGGCTCCGACCCCCTATCTGGATTCGCGTCTCTACGAGGCTGATGCCGCCCGTGCCCTGGCCGTGATCAATGAGACCGAGGAACGGGTGCGGTCGCTGATGGTCGTCGGGCACATGCCGTGGGTGCAGGACCTGGGCATGCGGATCGCCTCCGTGGACTCCGACGAGGAGGCGGTCGTGTCCATGGCGGAGCGCTATCCCACCCTGGGCCTGCAAGTCTTCGCGGTGCCGGGGGAGTGGGCGTCACTGGACGGGCGCGACGCGCGGATGACCCACTTCGTGGTGCCCCGCCCCTGACGTCGGGGCCGGGTCTCACCCCCGCCGGCCGCGCTCGACAGCAAAAGCCCGGATCCGCCGTGGATCCGGGTCTGAGCTGGTCTGATGAATCAGACCTCTGGGTGCGCCCTAAGGGATTCGAACCCCTGACCTTCTGTTCCGTAGACAGACGCTCTATCCAGCTGAGCTAAGGGCGCATCGACCGCGATCGGCCTTGAAAGACTATACCGGCCCGGTGGTCGTTCGCCAAATTCGGATTCGGGGTTGCGCCGCGCGGGTGGACCGCGCTGTCGGGCCGCGGGTGCGGGCCGGGTGCGCCGCCGTCGTCCGCCGGGCCGGGGTGCGTACATGTCAGGTGGCGTCACCGAGACGTCTGCGAAATCTCCGTGGGTAGAATGAGTCGTGGAGACGGTGTACGCACAATGGAGTGCCGGCCGCTGACGGCCGCATTCCCTTGTGCCCAACCGGAATGCACCCGCAACCCAATGGAGGACCCCCATGGCCAAAAACTCCTCACTCGCGTTCGCAGATCGCGCTGTGGCGGAAGCGCCGACCAGTTACGGCAAGCTTCTCGACTGGGTGAAGGAGGTTGCCGAGCTCACGGAGCCCGACTCCGTGTATTGGGTGGATGGTTCCCAGGAGGAATACGATCGCCTGGCCGGCGAACTGGTCGAGGCGGGCACGTTCGTCAAGCTCTCCGAGGACAAGTTCCCGAACTCCTACGCCGCCTTCTCCGACCCTGCCGATGTGGCGCGCGTCGAGGACCGGACGTTCATCTGCTCCGAGAAGGAGGAGGACGCCGGCTTCACCAACAACTGGATGGACCCGTCCGAGATGAAGGGCATCCTCAAGGACACCTTCGCCGGATCCATGCACGGCCGCACGATGTACGTCATCCCCTTCGTCATGGGCCACCTCGAGGCCGATGACCCGAAGTTCGGCGTCGAGATCACGGACTCCGCCTACGTGGTGAACTCCATGCGCATCATGGCCCGCATCGGGACGGACGTGCTGAAGAAGATGGAGGAGACCGAGGCGTTCTTCGTCCCGGCCCTGCACTCCGTCGGCGCCCCGCTCGAAGAGGGGGATGCCGATGTGGCATGGCCCTGCAACGAGACCAAGTGGATCGTGCACTTCCCCGAGGAGCGCTCCATCTGGTCCTACGGCTCCGGCTACGGCGGCAACGCCCTGCTGGGCAAGAAGTGCTACGCGCTGCGCATCGCCTCGGTCATGGCCCGGGACGAGGGCTGGCTGGCGGAGCACATGCTGATCCTCAAGCTGACCAACCCGGAGGGCAAGTCCTACACGATCTCCGGCGCGTTCCCCTCGGCCTGCGGCAAGACCAACCTCGCGTTGATCGATCCGACCATCGAGGGCTGGAAGGCGGAGACCCTGGGTGATGACATCACCTGGATCCGCCCCGGCAAGGACGGCGAGTTCCGGGTGGTCAACCCGGAGGCTGGCTACTTCGGCGTGGCCCCCGGCACGGGCTGGGGCACCAACCCGAACGCCATGAAGGCCATCTCACAGGGCAACTCGATCTTCACCAACGTCGCCCTGACGGATGACGGCGGCGTGTGGTGGGAGGGCATGACGGACGAGGTCCCGGCTCACCTGACCGACTGGAAGGGCAACGACTGGACCCCGGAGTCCGAGACCCCGGCGGCCCACCCGAACTCCCGGTTCTGCACCCCGATCGACCAGACCGAGATGCTGGCGGACGAGTACCACGAGCCCAACGGGGTCAAGCTGGATGCGATCCTCTTCGGCGGCCGCCGCAAGACCACCATCCCGCTCGTGACCGAGTCCTTCGACTGGGAGGACGGCATCTTCAAGGGCGCCACCCTCTCCTCGGAGACCACGGCTGCCGCCGTCGGCGCCGTGGGCGTGGTCCGCCGCGATCCGATGGCCATGCTGCCGTTCATCGGCTACGACGCGGGCGACTACCTGGAGCACTGGGTCAAGGTCTCCGGCGAGGTGGACCAGGCCAAGCTGCCGAAGATCTACCTGGTCAACTGGTTCCGCCGCAACCGGGACGGCGGCTTCGCCTGGCCCGGCTTCGGGGAGAACTCCCGCGTGCTGAAGTGGGTCGTGGAGCGCCTCGAGGGCACGGCGGACGCCACCGAGACCCCGGTCGGCTACGTCCCCACCCCGGACGCGCTGGACCTCACCGGCCTGGACCTCTCTGACGCCGACCTCGAGGACGCCCTCCGCGTGGACACCGAGGAGTGGAAGGACGAGGTGGCCTCCATCGAGGAGTGGTTCGCCCGCTTCGGCGCCTCCCTGCCGGCGTCCATCGCCGGTCAGCTGGACGGGTTGCGCGAGCGCGTCAACGGCTGATTCCGCCGACTGCCGTTGGCAGCGCCCCGCCCGGTACCGGTTCGGTACCGGGCGGGGGCGTTTAACCGGGCCGGACCACGCGCCGGCCGCCTCCTCCACAGGGCACGACGCCGGCCGTCTCCTCCACCGTTCGGCCCACCGGGTGCTGGGGTGTCCGTCCCGGCTGGAATACTGGCCGCATGGCGCACAACGACGATGACGGTGACTACGCTGGCGAGACCTTGACGGCCCGGGAGGCCCTGCGGGCCGAGGCCCGTGAGGTCCTGTGCCGGCTGGTGGGCCGGGAGGACGCGGACTTCCACCCGGGGCAGTTCGAGGCGATCGAGGCCCTGGTGGCCGATCGGCGCCGCGCCCTGGTGGTCCAGCGGACCGGCTGGGGCAAGTCCGCGGTGTACTTCGTGGCCTCCCTGCTGCTGCGGGCACGGGGCGCGGGCCCCACGCTGATCGTCTCCCCGCTGCTAGCGCTGATGCGGGACCAGGTCTCCGCCGCGGCCCGGGCCGGGGTGCGCGCGGAGGCCATCAACTCCGCGAACGCCACCGAATGGGACCAGATCCGGGAGCGGCTCGCCGCAGACACGGTGGACGTGCTGCTGGTGTCCCCCGAGCGGCTCAACAACCCGCAGTTCCGGGACGTGCAGCTACCGGACCTCATCCGCCGGACCGGAATGCTGGTGGTGGACGAGGCGCACTGCATCTCGGACTGGGGCCACGATTTCCGTCCGGACTACCGGCGGATCCGGGACCTCATCGCCCAACTGCCCGGTGCCGGTGACCGCCGTGTGCCGGTGCTGGCCACCACGGCCACGGCCAATGAGCGGGTGGTCCAGGACGTCTCCGAACAGCTCGGCGTGGCCGGCGCAGACGGTTCGGGGGAGGTCTTCGTCCTGCGCGGCCCGCTGGCCCGTTCCTCGCTGCGGCTCGGGGTGCTGCGCATGCCCAGTCCGGCCAGCCGGCTCGCCTGGTTGCTGACCCACCTGGGCTCGCTGCCCGGGTCCGGCATCGTCTACTCGCTCACCGTCTCGGCCGCCGAGGACACCGCGCGTGCCCTGCGGGACGCCGGCCATGAAGTGGTGTCCTACACCGGTCGGACGGATCCGGAACAGCGGGCTGAACTTGAGCAGGCGTTGAAGGACAACCGGGTCAAAGCCCTGGTCGCCACCTCCGCCCTGGGGATGGGATTCGACAAGCCGGACCTGGGCTTCGTGGTCCACCTGGGCGCACCCAGCTCCCCGGTGGCCTATTACCAGCAGGTCGGCCGCGCCGGCCGTGCCACGGACCACGCCGATGTGCTGTTGCTGCCCGGAACCGAGGACCGCGAGATCTGGCGCTACTTCGCCACCACGTCCATGCCGGAGGAGCACCGGGCCCGGGCCGTACTGGGAGAGCTGGAGGCCGCCGGGAAACCGCTGTCCGTCCCCGCGCTGGAGACCCGGGTGGATCTGAAGCGCACCCCGTTGGAGCTGCTGCTCAAGGTCCTGGCCGTGGACGGCGCCGTGGAACGCACCCAAGGCGGTTGGCAGCGGACCGCGCAACCGTGGACGTATGACGGCGAACGCTATGGCCGGGTAGCCCAGGCCCGTCTGGCCGAAGAGAAGCTCATGCTGGACTACGAGAACACGTCCGGATGCCGCATGGAGTTCCTCTCACACGTCCTGGATGATCCGGAGGCAGCGCCCTGCGGCCGGTGTGACAACTGCGTCGGGCCGTGGTTCCCCACGGGCATCGACGAGACGGCCAAGGGCAGTGCCTCGAAGGCGTTGGGCCGGGTGGGGGTGCCCATCGAGCCGCGCCGGAGCTGGCCCAGCGGCATGGACCGGCTGGGGGTGCCGCTGAAGGGCCGCATCCCGGAGGAGTCCCAGGTGGGCGAGGGGCGGGCCGTGGCCCGGCTGACGGACCTGGGCTGGGGTGGACGTCTGCGCAGCCTGTTCGCCGCCACGGAGACCGGCGTCCAGGACGCCCCCGTGGAGCAGGACCTGTTGCAGGGGGCCGTCCAGGTCCTGGCGTCCTGGGACTGGGCGGAACGGCCCATCGCGGTGGTCTCGGTGCCCTCCCGCGCCCGTCCTCAACTGGTGGGTTCCTTCGCCGAGGGCCTCGCCCGGATCGGCCGCCTGCCGTACCTGGGCTCCCTCGACCTCGTGGACGGTGGGCCCCGCGGTGAGTCCGGGGGCAACAGCGCCTTTCGGCTGGCCTCGGTCTGGCGGATGTTCTCCGTGCCGGAGGAGCTGGCCTCCCAGCTGGCCTCCGCCAGGGCGGCCGGGCAGCACGGCCCGGTGCTCCTCATCGACGATCGCACGGACAGTCGTTGGACGCTGACCGAGGCCGGCCGCGTGCTCCGTGCGGCCGGCGCCAGTGGGGTCCTGCCCTACGTCCTGGCGTTGAACGGCTGACCAGCCCGCGGGAAGATACCGTGGTCCCATGGACCTCAACACCCTGCTGAATGTGGCCCTCGTGCTGCTCTTCGTGCTCATCGGCGGCGTGTTCGCCGGCACGGAGATGGCCATCGTCAACCTGCGGCAGTCCCAGATCCAGGCGATCGAGGACAGCGGACCGCGGGGTGCCAAGACCGCGGCGCTGGTCCGGGACCCCAACCTGTTCCTGTCCGCCGTGCAGATCGGCGTCACCGTCGCCGGCTTCTTCTCCTCGGCCTATGGGGCCTCCACGATCGCACCGGACCTGACGCCCGTCCTGGTCGGTTGGGGGCTGGGGGAGCAGGCCGCGAGCACCGTGGCCCTGGTAGGCATGACCCTGGTCATCGCCTACCTGTCCCTGGTGTTCGGTGAACTCGTGCCGAAGCGTCTGGCGATGCAGAACGCGGTGGGCTTCACGTCGGTCCTGGCTCCGCCGCTGGGAGCCTTCGCCGTCCTGATGCGACCGGCTATCTGGCTGCTCTCGGTGTCCACCAACCTGGTGGTCCGCCTGCTCGGCGGCGATCCTAAGGCCCACCAGGAGGCGGTCTCCGCCGAGGAGATCCGCTCCATGGTCAGCACGTCGGAGGCCCTCGAGGACACGGACCGGCACGTGCTGCAGTCCGTGTTCGACGCCGCCGACCGCACGGTGGTGGAAGTCATGCGGCCGCGGCCCGAGGTGAACTTCCTGTCCGGGGAGCTCAGTGTGGCCGAGGCCATGCGGCAGCTGGCGGACCTGCCCAACTCGCGCTATCCCATCACCGGGGACGACTCGGACGACGTCCTGGGCTTCATCCACATCCGCGACCTGCTGCGGGTGCCGGACCCGTCGACGCCGTTGGCCGGGATCGCCCGCGAGATCACCGTGCTGCCCGGCACGGTAGACGTGCTGCAGGCTCTGAGCCGCATGCGCTCCAGCGGCAACCAGATCGCCCTGGTCATCGACGAATACGGTGGCACCGACGGGATCGTCACGCTGGAGGACCTGCTGGAGGAACTCGTCGGGGACATCTACGACGAGTTCGATGACAGCCTGGCCGCGGAGGACAACGCCCTGGAGTGGGGAGAGGACGCCGAGGTGGACGGCGGGCTGATCCTGCAGGAGCTGGCCCAGCAGACCGGCGTCGAACTACCGGATGACGGCTCCTACGAGACCGTCGGTGGCTTCGTCATGGCCAGCCTGGGACGCGTCCCCGAGGCAGGGGACCGGGTGGAGGCCGAGGAGGCAGGCCTGGAGGTCCTGGACATGGACGGCCACCGGGTCGGACGCGTCCGGATCACCCGCACCCCGGACAGGCCGGGAGAGTGACTCAGGCGTCCTGGCGGACGAGGTCCAGGACGGTGTCGCGGATGCGGGCCATGGTGCCGGCGTCGTGGGCCTCGCCGTTGTAGCGCAGGAAGGGTTCGGTGTTGGAGGGGCGCAGGTTGAACCACCAGGTGCCGTCCACCGCGGTCACGGTGGTGCCGTCCATGCGGTCCACGAGCACCCCGGTCCCGGCGAGATCCTCGGCGTCGACGGCCGCGGACACCGTGTCCTCGCCGGCTGTGGTGGCGTCGGCGGCCAGTGACGGGGCGAAGGCCTGGAGCACGCGCGCCACGGCACCGGCCTTGTCCTCGACCTCGGAGTTGATCTCGCCGGAGGCGGTGTACGGGTCGTACTCCGCGGCCAGCTCGGACAGCGGCGTCTGCTGGGTGCCGAGGGCGGCCAGCACGTGCATGGCCGCGAGCATGCCGGTGTCCGCGTTGTAGAAGTCGCGGAAGTAGTAGTGCGCGGAGTGCTCCCCGCCGAACACGGCGCCCTCGGCGGCCATGACGGCCTTGATGAAGGAATGCCCCACCCGGGTCTTCACGGCCCGGCCACCCTCGGCCGCGACCAGCTCGGGCACGGCGTGGGAGGTGATGAGGTTGTGGATGATGACCGGCTCGGCCTCGGGGGCCTGCACGGCCCCGTTGACGGTGTCCCCGGCCCGGGCCCGGGCGATCTCGCGGCGGGCCACCAGACCGGTCACGGCCGAGGGAGAGACCGGCTCACCGGTCTCGTCGATCACGAAGCAGCGGTCGGCGTCGCCGTCGAAGGCCAGGCCCAGGTCCGCGCCGTGGGCCACCACGGCGGCCTGCAGATCCCGCAGGTTCTCCGGTTCCAGCGGGTTCGCCGGATGGTTCGGGAAGGTGCCGTCCAGCTCGAAGTACAGCGGCTCGATCTGCAGGGGCAGACCCTCCAGCACGGTGTCCCCCAGGACGGCCGGGGTGGTCATCCCGGCCATCCCATTGCCGGCGTCCACCACGACCTTCAACTCCCGGATCCCGGACAAATCCACCAGGGAGCGTAGGTAGGCGGCGTACGCGGCGAGCAGGTCCTGCTCGCTCACCACACCGGTGGTCTCCACCGCGGGGATCTCACCGGCCTCCAGGTAGCGCTGGGCCACATCACGGATCTCGTAGAGTCCGGTATCCGAGGACACCGGCACGGCGCCGGCCTGGGCCATCTTCATGCCGTTGTAGGCGGCAGGATTGTGGGAAGCGGTGAAGACGACCCCGGCGGCCTGCTCCACGCCACAGGCGTAGTACAGCATGTCCGTGGAGATCAGGCCCAGCATCACCACATCCGCCCCGCGGGAAGTGGCCCCCTCCGCGAAGGCCCGGGCGAACCCGGGAGAGGACGGACGCATATCCCCACCGACCAGCACCCGCGAACCAGCCAGGCCCAGCACGTCCACGAAGGCCGCACCCACGGCCCGGACCGATCCCTCAGTGATCGTATCCCCGACGATGCCACGCACGTCATAGGCCTTGAAGGACTGGCTCAGATCCACAGAAGTCGTCATGGCAGTCAATCCTAGGCCAGCGCGGCAGCTCCGCCCCGGTCACGGCGCTAGAGTCGGGCCCGTGGAGACAGGCACCTCAGAACCGTGGTCCGGACATATCCCCGGGACCCCCGGTTACCGCCGCCTGCTGCTGGGACTGTTCCTGGCCGGCGTCGCGACCTTCGCCCAGCTGTACTCCCCGCAGGGCCTGCTCCCGCTGATCAGCGGGGACCTCGGTATCAGCGCCTCCGAGGCCGCCCTCTTGGTCTCCCTGGCCACCCTGGGGCTGGCCCTCGGCGTGATCCCGTGGTCTTACGCCGGTGACCGTTTCGGCCGCAAGCGGGTCATGGGGTGGGCCATCATGGCGGCCTGTGCCTTCTCGCTGACGGCGGTCGCGGTGCCGGACCTCGAGGCCATCCTCGCCTTCCGCCTCCTCGAGGGTTTCGCCTTGGGCGGCGTCCCGGCGCTGGCCCTGGCCTATCTCAACGAGGAGGTCAGCGCCGCCTCCTCGGCGCTGGCGGCCGGGACGTACATCTCCGGGACGACCCTCGGCGGGCTGGCAGGACGCCTCCTGGCCGCGCCCATCGGAGAGCTGACGGACTGGCGGCTCGGCATGCTCGCCGTCACCGTGCTGTCCGTGGCCTGCGCCATCGCCTTCCTGCTCCTGGCCCCGGCAGCCCGGGGCTTCATCCCGCACCGCACCACCTTCCAGCAGGCGGTCCGGGCGCTGGCCGGCAACCTGCGGTCCCCCGCCCTGCTGATCATCTACGCACAGGGGTTCCTGCTGATGGGCGGATTCGTGGCGATGTACAACTACCTCGGATTCCACCTGGCCGGGGACCCGTTCAACCTGCCCATCGCGGTGGTGTCCCTGGTCTTCGTGGCCTACCTGGCCGGGACCTGGACGTCGCCACTGGCCGGGCGACTGGCCGGACGCCACGGGCGCCGGCCCGTGCTGCTGGTGTCCACGGCGGCCATGATCGCCGGGGTGCTGCTCACCCTGGTCCCCTCCCTGTGGGTGGTGCTGCCGGCCACGGTCGTCTTCACCGGCGGGTTCTTCGCGGCCCACGCGGTGGCATCCGGCTGGGCGGGGGCGGCCGCGGTGGCCGGCCGGGCGCAGTCGGCCTCGCTCTACAACTTCGGCTACTACGCGGGCTCCAGCCTGTTCGGCTGGCTCGGCGGGGTCTTCCTGGCGGGGGCCGGCTGGACCGGGACCGTGCTCATGACGGCGGCCCTCGCGGTGGTGGCGGCGATCCTGGGCTGGTTCGTGCGCAGCAGATGAGAACGCTCTCATTCCGGACTCATGCACCCCTCATGGGGTGTTGGTTCCATGGTTCTCAAGGCCGGCGGAACACCCCGAACGGTCACCGGAACACAGTGAGAGGCCTACGCCATGACCATCGAGATGAGCCACCCGACCAACGCCCCGACCATCGTTGAGACCGCCGGCGCCACCTACCAGCGGACGGAGCTTCCGGCCCGCATCCAGGCCGCCTACACCACCCGCTTCGTGAGTGAGGCCCTGGAGGCAGACCGGTCCGCCTTCCACCTGGCCAGTGGTCCCACCGTCACCCCGCAGGCCGGCGACGTGGTGGTGGCCCGCGTGACCGAGATCCTCAATCACCAGCGCGTGGAGACCCCGGAGTCCCGCAAGGCCATCCTGTTCCCGGGGGCCATCATCATGCTGGCCTACGGCCACCGCTACGCCGCGGACCAGTTCCTGGCCCACGTGCCGGACTCCCTGGAACCCTGTCACCTGGTCGCCGCCGGCGGCGTGGCCGGCACGGTCACCGTGCAGCACGCCGACATGGACGATCCGACGAGGATCGAGCCGCTGGGCCTGCTGGCGGACGCGGCCGGGGTCGTCAACCTCTCCCGCTTCGCCCCGTACTCGCTGAACCCGGTTCCGGCCCTCGGAGCCCCCGCCGCAGAGCTGGAGGCCGCGCTGCCGGGCCGCCCGACCGTGATCGCGGTGCTCGGCACCTCGATGAACTCCGGCAAGTCCACCGCCATGGCCACCCTCGTCAACGGCCTGACCAACGCCGGCCTGAGGGTCTCCGCCGGGAAGTCCACCGGCACCGGTGCCGGCAACGACCCGATGATCTACGTGGACGGAGGTGCCGCCAAGGTCCTGGACTTCACCGACTTCGGGTATCCCACCACCTTCAAGCTCGACTTCGAGCAGGTCCGCTCGCTGACGGTGAACCTGGTGGATGCCATGGCGGAGACCGATACCGACGTGGTGATCGTTGAGATCGCCGATGGCGTCTACCAGGGCGAGACCGCCCGGCTGCTGCGCGACCCGCTCTTCCAGTCCGTGGTGGACCGCGTGGTCTTCGCGGCCGGCGATGCCCTCGGCGCCGTGGGCGGCGTCCGGGAACTGCAGGAGGCGGGCCTGGACGTGGCCGCGGTCTCGGGGGTCCTGACCTCCTCGCCGCTGGCCACCGCCGAGGCCAACGAGGTTCTGGCCTGCCTCGGGGTCCCCGTCATCGACACGTACGAACTCACGAGCGCAGCCGTCTCGACCGCCCTGCTGCCCCAGGACTGGAGGACCTCCTGAACCCGGATCGCCCCCAGAACCAGCAGCACGACGACGGCCGGACCGGCACCCAGCGCCGGTTCCGGCTGTCGGCCGACGCCACCGCCGAGGCCCTGGCCGACGGGCCCAGCGAGGACCCCGTCGAGGGTGCCGTCGGGGCCGCCACGGACCAGGAGGATGAGGGCACGACGGAGGCCACCGGCCGGGCGGAGCGGATGCCGACCGTCTGGGCGGGACGACGCCGCTACCTCCTGGTGATCCTGTTCCTGCTCGGCATCTTCCAGGCGATCATGGCCTTGGTCATGTCCTTCACGGTGGACTCCCTGCTGGGGATTCCAGCCCAGGCCAATGCGGCGCTCCAGGCCGGGACGGCCCCGGACGGAACCGCGCTGGACCCGGCCGCGGTGGCGGAGGCGGGCACCTACGTGCCGTGGCTGCAGCTGTCCGTCCTGGCCCTCACCGTGCTGTCCATCTTCGGCGCCCGCTGGGGGGAGCGGGTGGTGGGGGAGGACCTCGGCCAGGACTACGTGTATGAACTGCGCCGCAAGCTGATCGGCACGACGCTGGGCGGCGCCGGCAATCCGTCCCTGGGCGTGACCATCACCCGTGCCTCCAATGACCTGACCTCCGTGCGCAACTGGGTCTCCCAAGGCCTGGTGCCGCTGTTGACCTCGCTGCCGCTGATCGTGGTGGTGCTCGGCGTCCTGGCGATCTCTGACTGGCAGGTCGGCCTGGCCGTCGGCCTTCCCATCGTGCTGCTCGGTCTGGCCGTGCCACCGCTGGCCAAGGCGACCTTCACCCGCGCGAGATACCTGCGCCGGCGTCGTGGCCGGATGTCAGCCCGGATCGCGGACACCGTCCGTGCCGGGGAGTCCATCCAGGCGGCCGGCGGCATCAACCGCGAACTCAATGCCCTGGACCGGGACTCGGGCAAGGTGGTCAGCGCCGCGGTGTCCCGGGCCCGGATCACCGGACTGGTCCGCGCCTCCGCCATCACGGCGGCCTCCCTGGCCACCGCCGCCGTGGTGGTGCTCGGGACCCTCGGCCTGATCGACACCGCCGGGGTGGCCTCCGCCATGACACTGGTGGGCGTGATGTCCACCCCGCTGGGAGACCTGGGCCGCGTGGTCGAGTACCGGCAGAATTACAAGGCCGCCCGCCGCATCCAGGCGCCGTTGCTGGCCCAGGCGGAAGTGCTCCGGAAGGCCGAGAAGGACCGTGAGGAGAACTGGAAGGACGTGGAGAGGGAGCGCTCGGATACCGGCCGCAACGGACTGCGGATCCGCCGCATGGTGGTCCAGGGCCAACGCGTGCCCCTGCTCCACGCCGGCGCCGGCGACGTCATCCAGATCAGGTCCCATGACCCGGGGCGGATCCAGCCCTTCCTGGTGAACCTCCTGGCCGGTCAGAACACGGCCGCGGAGCCGGACGGTGCGCTCCCCGATCTTGAGATGGCCGTGGACGGCTATGACTACACCCGGGCCCCGGGCCGCCAGCGGCGTAAGCTGCTCGGCCACGCCTCCGTGCGCGTGCCCCTCGAACGGGGCACCGTGTCCCGGGCCATCACCTACCGCAACCCCAAGGCCACGGACGAGCAGACCCGGGCGGCCCTCGCCCGGGTGGGCTTGGACCGCGTCCTGGAGGAGTTTCCCCGTGGCGAGGACACGCGGCTCAAGAACGGCGGACAACCGCTGACGGGCTCTCAGGTGGCCCGGCTCAAGCTGGGCCGCGCCTTGCTGGACAACCCTCCACTGCTGGTGCTGGACGGCATTGATGCGGATCTGGACGGGGAGGGCCTGCGCCTGTTGCGCGCCGAGCTGGAGGCCTATCCCGGTGTGGTCCTGTTCACCTCGCAGAACCCCGGAAGGATAGCCCCGGGACACCGGGTCTGGACCGTCGACGCACCCTGAGGGTCTCGCCCTAGACTGGGACCATGGAGTACCTCGTTCCGGTGTTGATCCTGGTGGTCGTGGCCGTCCTCGTCGGTGGCGGCGCCTGGGTGCTGTCGCGCCGTTCCGCCGCCGGGTCCACCTCATCCGGAACGCCGGGTCGCCGCCCGCGCCGGGGATCCCTGGCCGGCCGTATCAGCTCTGAGAACGCCAAGGTCGCCTCGAACCGGATGGACCAGGCCGCGCACCGCGAGGTCTATCGGCTGATCGCCGCCGGCCGCACCGCCGAGGCCGTCACCGCCTACCGCCGCTCCACCGGCCTCGGCACCTTCGAGGCCATGATGGACATCCAGGCCCTGGCCACCTACCCGCAGATGTGGACCAAGCCGCCGGCCGAGGGCACGACGCCGGCCACCTCGCCGGCCGCTGTGAGCTCGGGCACCCGGGTGCCGCCGGAGGATATCGCCGATGCCACCGACCTCGTGGTCCCGGAGGACTGGCTGGAGGAGAGCCTGCCCTCCGACCGGCCGTTCGAACTCGAGGTGGTGCGGGACGAGACCACCGTCCGGGTGTCCTCGGACGATCTGCCGCCCTACCTGCGGGACCAGCTGACCGCGCTGGTCCGTGACGGCCGAGTGGAGGACGCGGCCCTGGAGCTCTCCGCCCACACGGTGCTCACCGCCGAGGAGGCCCTGCAGTTCCTGCACATCCTCCAGCGTGAGCAAGGACAAGACGACTGACGCAGCCGTTTCACAGCACCCACGGCAACAGAAAAGCCCGGAATCGTGATGATTCCGGGCTTTTCCACTGCGGAGACGGGGGGATTTGAACCCCCGGTCCGACTTTCGCCGGACCCTTCATTAGCAGTGAAGTCCATTCGGCCGCTCTGGCACGTCTCCACTGTTGCCATCGGTGAGATGGTAACCCTGACATGGTAGCCGCCGGGGGCCCCGGAGTTCAAAGCGAGTCTTCTGCGACGCTCCTCCACAGGAACTCCAGGGACCGCGCGTGCATGGCTGCGGCCTGACGATTGTCCGAGGCACCGGCGTGGCCGCCCTCGAGATCCTCGTGGAACCAGACGTTCGGCACGCCCAGCCGCATCATCCGGGCCGCCATCTTGCGGGCCTGGACGGGGCCGACCCGGTCGTCCGAGGTGGCCGTCCACACCAGCAGGTCCGGATGGCCCGTGCCCGGGCCCTCGGCGTCGCGTCCGGCCTCGGCGCCGGGCACCGGCCGCTCCAGCAGCAGGTGGTAGGGGGAGAAGGTGCGGAGGTACTCCCACTGCTCGGGATCCTCCGGGTCACCGTACTCGGCGATCCAGCTGTGGCCGGCGGACAGGACCGTGTACCGGCGCATGTCCAGCAGCGGCACCCCGCAGCTCAGGGCGCCGAACAGTTCGGGGTAGGAGGTGGCCATATTGCCCATCAGCAGGCCGCCGTTGGAGCGGCCGGTGGCGGCCAGGTGGGACCGGTCGGTCACGCCGCGCCGGATGAGGTCGCGCGCCACGGCGGCGAAGTCCTCGTAGGCGCGGTGCCGGTTCTCCTGCAGGGCCGCCCGGTGCCAGTCGGGCCCGTACTCGCCGCCACCGCGGATGTTGGCGATCACGTGGATGCCCTGCCGGCCCGCGGCGTTGCGGCGGCTCAGCCAGCCGCGGCCGTACACGCCGGAGTAGCCGGGCAGCTTGGAGGCGAGGAACCCGCCGTAGCCGTCCATCACCACGGGGTTGGCCCCGTCGGTCTCGAGGTCCTCGGGACCGATCTGGAAGTACGGGACCCGGGTGCCGTCGTCGGACACGGCGAAGTGCTGGCGCACCGCCAGTCCGGTGGCATCGAAGTGTTCCGGACCGGTGCGCACGGTCACCAGAGCGGGAACGACGTCGTCCGGCCGGGTGTTCTCCTCCAGGTCCGCCCAGTCCGCCGGCAGCGTGGCCCGCAACAGGGTGGGCGGGGTGAGCGCGCCGGTCGCGGTGATCCACAGGTCGTTGCCGCAGTCCGGATCCTCGTCATCCACGGCGCTGACGCCCAGTGTCAGGAAGGGATCCGCGGGATTCGGGTGCTCCAGCCGGATCCGGCGGGTGGCCCCGAGTGCCGGTGGCCGTCCGGCCGAGGTCTGAGGCGTCCCCCGGGAATCCGGGGCCGCCAGCGCGGACTGGGGCAGGGCGTACACGGTGGAGGCGACGTCCCGCAGCACGGTCAGCACCAGGTGCGCGGCGGTCCACGTCCACGCGGACAGGGTGCGGTCCGGGGCGGGCAGGAACGCCGCCCGTGGCTCCTCGGAGCCGTCCAGGAATCCGTCCACCGTGCAGACGAGCAGGGAGCCCGCCGGATGCACGGCGGTCGGCAGCTCCCACTCGGACTTCAGGAACACCGTCAGCCACTGCCGGTGCACGTCCACCTCGGCATCCAGGGGCACCTCCAGCTGTCGCCAACCGGAACGATCGCCGGGGCCGTCCGTCGCCTCCGGCGACGCGGGCTCCCGCAGCCACGTGGTGGAGCGGTAGAAGTCCACGGCGTCGATGGCGACCGTCCGCTCCCAGCCCGGCGTGGAATCGTGCCCGCCGAACGCGGCCACGTGCCCGGGATCCACCTCGAACACGGTCGGTGCCGCGGCGATGGCACCCTCCGGCCCGCCGCGCCGCAGGACCCGCAGGGTCCGGGCGTAGGAGGACCGGGTGGCGTCGCCGGCGTCGGGATCCGGGTCCGTCACCGTGCCGACCAGCAGCCGGTCGCGGTCGATCCAGAAGGCCTGGGTCTTGGCCACCGGAAGGTCGAAGCCCTCGGGCGCCGGCACGAAGGCCCGGGTGGCGAGGTCGAACTCGCGCACGGCCACGGCGTCACCGCCATCGGGGGAGAGCCGCAGCAGGGCGCGGTCCCAGTCCGGGCGCAGCAGCCGGGCGCCGGCGAACACCCAATCGGTGCCCTCCCGGGCGGCCAGGGCGTCCACGTCCACGAGGACCTCCCACTGGGGGTCCCCGGCCAGGTACGGCTCCCAGCGGGTCCGGCGCCACAGCCCGCGCGGGTGCTCGCCGTCACGCCAGAAGTTGTAGTACCAGTCGCCGCGCTTGGTGACGTGGGGAATCCGGTCTGGGGAGTCGAGGATGGCGGTGAGATCCCGCTGCAGCTCCTCGAAACCGTCGGAGGCCAGCAGTGCCTCCGTGCGGGCATCCTGCTCCCGGACCCAGTCCAGGGGGCGCTCGCCGTGGATGTCCTCGAGCCAGAGGAACTCGTCCTCGGGCTCGGTGGCGGTGTCGATGGCCGCGGCGGGGTCGGTGGGCGTGACGGTGGGAACGGTGCGCGGGTTCTGCTGCATGCCCCCATCGAAGCACACGTTCACGCACCGGCCGTAGGCTGATGATCACGAACACGCCGTACCGCGAGAGGACCCCCGCCATGACCCCAGCCGTCCCAGGAGACCGGTTCACGATCGCCGTGGTGGGAGCCGGACCGCGGGGGACCTCGTTCCTGGAGCGGTTGCTGGCGGTGGTGGAGGAATCCGAACCCGAGGCACCGGTGGTGGACATCGTGGTGCTGGATCCGGAGGAGCCCGGTCCGGGCCACGTGTGGCGGACCGGGCAGTCAGAACTGTTCCTGATGAACACCCCGTCCTTCTTCCCGACCGTGGCGGCCGCCGGCACCCCTGGCCTGCGGCCCTCGTCGGCGGCCTTGACCTTCGATCAGTGGCGGATGGCGAACCCGGACCGGGCCCAGGTCCTGGACCGCACGGATTACCCGCCGCGGGCGGTCTACGGCCGCTACCTCGCCGAGATGTACCGCGAGGTGACGGACGCGCTGGCCGCCTCGGCCGCCGTCGGGAACCTGGACTGGCGTCAGGCCGAGGTGGTGCATCTGGAGCCGGCGCGGACGGTGACCCCCGTGCACGGGGCTCACGGCGCGGCGCACCGGAAAGCGATCCTCACCTGTGGTGACGGGAGCACGCTGGCGGCGGACGCCGTCGTGCTGGCCGTGGGGCATGTCCCGGCGCGCCTGACGAGCGAGCAGCACCGCTTGGCCACTGCGGCGGTGGAGCTGGGGCTGGAGTACCGCGGGCCGTCCATTCCCGCTGACCTCAACTGGGACGCCGTGCCCGCCGGAGCCGACGTGCTGGTGCGCGGCATGGGACTGAACTTCTTCGACGCGCTCGCCCAACTGACCCTGGGCCGCGGCGGCCGGTTCGTGGGCACCGGCCAGGGCCCGGGCCGGACGCTGCGCTACGAGCCCTCCGGGGCCGAGCCGGTGCTGCACCCGGCCTCACGGCGGGGCGTCTGCTACCTGCCCAAGGCCGAGCTGGATGCATTCGTCCCCCATGCGGTGGCCCTGAAGTACCTGGTGCCCGAGGTCGTGGAGGCGCTCCAGGCCGAGCACGGCCCGCTCGACTTCATGAGGCACTTGTGGCCGCTGATCCACCGTGACGTGGTGCGCGCGTACTACAACGCCCTGGTGCACAACCAGCCGGAGGTCCTCGGCGGCTCGGGTCCGGCCATCGAATTCCTGGCCGCGCTCGTGGGACTGCTGGAGTCCGCCGGCCGCGGCGAGCCGGTCACGGCGCACCAGGCGCAGGAGCTGCTCCACGCCTACGCGCCGGGGATGCCGTTCCTCGACATCCGGGCCCTGGCCCGCCCCTTCGAGGGCCGGGTGTTCGACTCGGGCGAGGCCTATCAGCGGGAGGTCACCGGCTTCCTGGAGGGCATCAGCGCCGAGGCCGCGGCCGGGGAGGACTCCCCGCTCATGGTGGCCATCGGAACCCTGCATGCCGCGCGGTTGCTCGTGAAGCAGCTGGTGGCGGAGCAGCGGCTCACCGATGCCTCCCGGCGGCGGGACGTCTCCGGCTGGTTCGAGACGCTCGTGGAGGGCCTGGCGTCCGGTCCGCCACTGGCGCGGGTGGAACAACTGCTCGCCGTGGCCCGAGCCGGACTCGTCCGGTTCGTGGGCCCGGATCCGCAGTTCGAGCCCGACGCCGGCCGGTCCCGGTTCACGGTGTCCTCCCCGCAGGTGGGCGGCGCGGACGAAGCTCAGGACGTGCACCGCGGGACGTGGATGATGGAGGCGATGATGCCGCCGAACCGGGTGCTGCTCGCCGCCTCGGACCTGGTGTCCTCGCTGCTGGCCGAGGGCACCGCGGTGCCCTACACCGTGGAGGATGAGGAGGGTGACCCGGTGCCGGGCCGGGGCTTCGACGTGACCGGGCGCCCCCACCGGTTGAAGGGGGCCGGGGGAGCCGTCCAGGAAGGGGTCTTCGTCCTGGGGCTCCAGCTGGCCTCGGTCCAGTGGGGCACGGCGATCGCCGCGGAGGCCGGCCGCGATCCGGACGGCCGGGCCCGCACCCTGGGGGACGCGGAGGCCGCGGCCCGGGCGGTGTGGGCGCTCGCGACCGGCTGACTCCGCGCTGATCCGACCCGGGATACACGGATGGCCCCACCCCGTCGAGGTGACGAGGTGGGGCCATCGGTGCGTTCGGGCCGACGGGGTCAGTCGGTGCTGGTGAGGTCGTGCTGGTACATGACCTTGGCCACCTCGCCGCGGCTGATCGGGTCGTAGGGCCGGTACTCGCCGTCGTGGTAGCCGTTGACGAGGCCCTCGGCGGCGGCCCAGGAGATGGCCTCGTAGTGCGAGCCGGTGGACGGCACGTCCGGGAACGTGGAGACCTCGGGGGCGGTGAAGCCCTCAGGACCGGCGGCCCGGTAGAGGAAGGTGACGAACTCCGCGCGGGTGACGTCCTGGCCGGGGCGGAAGGTGCCGTCGGCGTAGCCCTCGGACACGGCGGTGGCGCCGTCGGAGCCATCGGGATCCTCGGCGGCCCAGGCGATCGGGGTGAAGTGCGGGGCCCCGGCTGGCACGTCCGGGAACACCGGGGCGTCAGGGTCCGTCGGGTCGGCCGGGTCCACGGTGTAGTCCGGGTCCAGGTAGCGCTGCAGGAAGGCCACGGATTCGGCGCGGGTGATCTCGGCGGCCTTGCGGTAGGTGCCATCGGTGTAGCCGGTGGTCACCCCGGCGGCCTGCATCCACCGCACCGGTGCGTAGTACACCGAACCGGGCTGATTGTCCGAGAAATCCTCCGGGACGTCCGTGCCACCCAGCTGGACGCCGACCAGGACCGGGTTGTGGTCGGAGGAGCGCCACTGATCCGGGGCGTAGAGCTGCTCCGGGGTGTAGTTGTAGCGGGAGTACTCCAGGGCGATGGACTCATTGGCGTTGATCATCCAGATGTCAGTGCCCGTGACGGTCTTGTCAGCTGCGGGGGACGCGAAGATCCCGTCCAGCGAGCCGACGCCGGCGTCGAAGGCGTAGGAGTACTCACCCTCGGCCTTGGCCCCCTGGCTGACGTAGCCCGCGGCTTCGAGGACCGTGATCGGGTCCTCCTTCTCATAGGCATTGAAGTCACCCATGAGGAACACCCGATCCGTGTCTTCGGAGTCCTTCTGGTCCTCGGCGAAGTCCACCAGGGACTCGGCCTGGGCCACGCGGTCCGCGTTGGAGTTGCCCTGCCCGTCACCGCTGTCCTCGTTGCCGGCACCGGACCCGGAGCCCTTGGACTTGAAGTGGTTGGTGATGGCCACGAACTCGGTGCCCTCGACCCCGCCGTCCTCGCCAACGGCGCGGAAGGTCTGGGCCAGCGGCTCGCGGGCGTTGCCGAAGGCGGGATCACCGATCAGGATGGTGGATTCGCCCACGGCCTCCACCAGGGCCGGCTGGTAGATGAAGGCGTTGCGGATGACGTCCTCGTCGGCGGGGAGCTCCGCGGGAGACTCGGCGAAGGCCCACTTCTCGGTGCCGGCCTCCTCGTTCAGGACTGCGACCAGGGAGGCGAGGGACTCATCGCGGTCGTTGCCGAACGCGGCGCTGTTCTCGATCTCCTCGAGGGCCACCACGGAGGCATCGAGCCCGTTGAGGGCGGCGACGATCTTCTCCTGTTGGCGCAGGAAGTTCTCCTCGTTGTACGCGCCGCGCGGGTCACAGAAGTCGGTGGCGATCGGGTTGCCCTCGTGGTCCAGGTAGGCGTCGCAGTCCTCGAACTCGTCACCCAGGGTGGTGAAGTAGTTCAGCACGTTGTAGGAGGCCAGCTGCACATTGCCGCCCACGTCCTCCGGGGTAACCTCCGCCTCGCGGGTGTTCTCGAAGGTCGCGGGCTGGACCTCCTCGGCGTTCTCATGGGTGAGGTGCTGGGTCGGCTGGAAGTTCCACGCATCGAAGCGGTAGTCGAGGATCACCGGGTCGGTGAAGGCCACGGCTGAACCGATGCGGGCCGGATCGTCGAGGTCCAGGTAGGGCAACTTGTTCTGGTTGCCCGGGGAGCGCATGAAGTTCGTCGTGGCGCCGTCATCAAGGACGATCAGCTTCTCGGCGTTCTCGGCCATCACGGCCTGGGCCTCGGCGCCCGGGTTGGCGACCGACGTCGGGTTCGGCAGTGGGTCCGTACCGGGGGCGAGACCGAGCGAACCGTAGGAGTTCACGTCGTAGTTGTCCGTGATCGTCCACTCCATCCCGGAGGGGTCGAGCAGCATGCCCTCGTGGGCCTCCTTGGTCGCCTCGTCGGCAGGGAACTCGAGGACGGTCGGCTTAACGGCCTCGGCGGCCTCGTCGAGCTGTTCCACGCCCCCGGCGCGGACGGTCAGCTGGGTGCTGCCGTAGTACTCGGACACCTCGCCGATGACCTGCACGTGATCGCCCAGGGCGACCGCACCCACGGTGTCCGCGGAGTAGACAAAAATGGCGTCGGAGGCACCGGGGGTGGAGTCATCGCCGCCGGTACCGGCGGTCTGGAGGTAGTACCCGTTGAAGCCACCGGTGGAGTAGACCGCGGTGACCACGCCCTGGGTCAAGACGTTCTCGCCGACCATCTCGGAGGCGGTCCCGATCCCCTGGATCTCGGCGATCGGCGTCATCTCCGTGGGGACCTCGGGCTCCGGCTCCGGCTCACCGGTGCCGCCGCCTGCGGTCTCGCCCGCGGCGTTGGTGGGGGTGACCGTGCCGGTGGCCGTGAAGTCGGCGGAGTTGTCATCCGTGTCCACGAAGTCCGTGCGGGTCATGGACTTCGGGTCGTTGTTCGCCGAGGGGCCGGTGGCGGCCGTGGTCTCGAAGGTGTTGGAGGTGCCGTACCCCAGCAAATCCACGACGCCGGCCGCTTCGGTCTCCGCGGTCACGGAACCGACCGGGAGGGAGACCTTTTCGGTCTGGTTCGCGAGGACGAGGGTCCCGTTGGTTCCGGAGAAGGACACTGTGGTGTCGATTCCGGCGTCCGCGGCCGGCAGCGCCTCGCCGTTCGGCTCGTTGCCGTTGGCGTTGCCCTGGACCAGGTAGTAGCCGCCGGCCTTGATGGTGCCGGAGAGCTCGATGACCCCGGTCGGGGCAGCCTCACCGGTGGCAGAACGGTATTGGATGGACCATCCGTCCAGGGAGACGTCGGCATCGCTCGGATTGTAGAGCTCCACGAACTTGTGGGTGAAGGCGGCGTTGGCGGATCCGCCGTTGGTGTAGGCCTCGTTGATGATGACCGCGTCACCGGAGGGAGCCGCCGTGGCGGCCTGCGCCGGGACCACAAGGGTGGCGGACAGCAGCGCCATCGAGGCGCCGACTGCTGTCAGGCGTGAAGAGAACGTCATGGTGATGTCTTTCGGTGGGAGTGGCGATGTGACGATGCGGGGCACACTGTGACCCCACCCCGTCGCTGCGGCGGACGGGGCGGGGTCACGGTGAGTGGTGCTGCTGGGGTGTTGAGAGGCGAGGCGGGGTCGGTCAGTCGGTGCTGACGAGGTCGTGCTGGTACATGACCTTGGCGACCTCGCCGCGGCTGATCGGATCGTAGGGGCGGTATTCGCCGTCGTGGTAGCCGTTGACGAGGCCTTCGGCGGCGGCCCAGGAGATGGCCTCGTAGTGCGAGCCGGTGGACGGCACGTCCGGGAATGTGGAGATCTCGGGGGCGGTGAAGCCCTCAGGACCGGCGGCCCGGTAGAGGAAGGTGACGAACTCCGCGCGGGTGACGTCCTGGCCGGGGCGGAAGGTGCCGTCGGCGTAGCCCTCGGACACGGCGGTGGCGCCGTCGGAGTTGTCGGCGGCCCAGGCGATCGGGGTGAAGTGCGGGGCCCCGGCCGGCACGTCCGGGAACACCGGGGCGTCCTCGTCGTCCGGGTCCACGGTGTAGTCCGGGGCCAGGTAGCGCTGCAGGAAGGCCACGGACTCACCACGGGTGATCTCAGCGGCCTTGCGGTAGGTGCCATCGGTGTAGCCGGTGGTCACCCCCGCGGCCTGCATCCACCGCACCGGTGCGTAGTACACCGAACCGGGCTGATTGTCCGAGAAATCCTCCACGACGTCCGTGCCGATCGTGAGGGCCGAGCGGACCTCGGTGGTGGACTCATAGGCGTCGTCGTAGGTCACGGTCATGACCAGTTCGCCCACGCCGGTGGTCTCGGGTGCCTGCAGGGTGGACAGGTCCGCGGACTCGCCGTCTGCTGCCACCTCCACGGTGCCAACCTCCACGGCCTCTCCCTCGGCCGGTTGGAAGGCCACGGAGACCGAGGTGGCATCGCCGGCACCGTCGGAATCCATCTCCAGGTTCTCCAGCGTCAGGGAGAGATTCGCCCCGGGGGTGGCGGTGCTGGTGGCGTCCTTGACCTCCACCGCCTTCTTGGCGAAGTCCGGGCGGATGTCACCTGCGGCAGCGGTCTGCGCCTGCACGTACTCCTGGAAGGCCTGGTTGTCCATGATGCCCAGGTCGACCTTGTTCTCCTGGCCGATGGCGAAACCCTCGTAGCCGTCCGGGGCGGAGTTCTCAGTCCCCACCCAGGAGTCGTCGGCGAGGAAGGACAGGGTGCCGATGGTGTACATCTCGTCCATGACCACGGGCTCGCCGGCGATCCAGATGCCGGTGACCTTGTCGTCCTGCGGCCGCGACTCGTCGTAGGTCCAGGTCAACTCCTCGGACCAGCCCAGGTGCAGGGCCTTCTTTCCGTCCTGCCAGTTCTCCTCAAGTACCTGCTTGAGGGAGGAGCCCGGAATGTCGAAGTAGGTCAGCGTGTTGCCGAACGGGGCGAAGTCCAGGATCTCGCCGAGGCTCACCTTGCCGACCATGTCGGCGGCCTTGTTCGGGAATTCGCCGCCGCCGGTGAGCTTGTCGAACAGCAACTCGGCGCGCAGGCCACCGGAGTTGGTGACTCCGAGGTCCACCTCGGAGTTGCTCAGGGAGATGCGGTCCTTGAGGGCGTTGGCAGCCCAGTTGCCCAGGGTGGTCTCCTGGCGGCGGGTGCCACCGGCGCGCCAGCTGCCGGACTCCTCGATGCGGGTCTGGTAGTCGGTGGTGATGGAAGAATCCATCTCGCCGATCACGGTGTCCTTCAATTCGTCGAACTCGGCGACGGCGGCCTTCTCGGTCTCGTAGATGGCCTGGACCGTCTCGGTGGAATCCGCCACGAGGGCGTCCATCGCTGCCGGGTCGAATGCGTCATTCGGCTCTTCACCGGTCATCGGGGTGGGGGTGCGCTCGATGAGTTCGGAGTCGTAGTCCACGACCTCTTTTGTCTCGGTGTCGATGGTCAGCTCCACGGCACCTAACAGGTTGCCGGACTGTCCAGTCTGCACCACCGGACGCTCGGTCTCTCCGGCCGTCGTCTCGTAGTTGTAGGTCTGGTGCGTGTGACCGTTGAAGATCACATCCACGGACTCATCGGTGCCGTTGACGATGGAGTCGAAGACTGCCGAGTTCTCCACCTCATTGGCCAGATCACCGTTGCCGGAGGCGCCGTCATGATAGGAGGCCACGATGACGTCCGCGGTGCCGGCGGCCTCGATCTCCTGGGCCACGCCGTTGACGGCGTCGACCAGGTCGATGACCTCGTTGCCCTGCAGGCCGGACCCGGTGGTGGTGGCGTAGAGGTTGTTCGGGACGGCGCCGATCACGGCGACGTCGACACCGTCGACCTCGAAGATTTCGTGGTCGGTGAGGATCGGCTCCTGGGTTTCCGGATCGACGAAGTTCGCGGCCAGGAAGTCGAAGTCGGCGATGTCCATGACACGGCCGGTGAGGTCGTCCAGGCCTTTGTCGAATTCGTGATTGCCGGCGGCGGCGACGGCGAGGCCCAGCTGGTTCATGATCTCGAGGGTCGGCTCGTCCTGCTGGACGTTCGACACGGAGGCCGAGGCGCCGATCAGGTCGCCGGCGGTGGTCAGCAGGGTGGAGCCCTCACCGTTGGCTGCCTCGAACGCGGTGCGGTAGCCCTCCACCGTATGGGAGAAGAGGGTGCCGCCGTACTCCTCGGACAGCGCTCCGTGGAAGTCGTTGAAGCTCAGGATCGAGATCTTCTCGGTGCCCTCGGCCGCCGGCTCGGCGGCGGTCTTCACGGCCTCATCGGTGGACACAGTAGCGCCGGCCCCTGTGGAGGCCGGCGCGGGTGGTTCGGTGGTGGCGGACGCGGGCAGTGCGACGGCGGGAGCGGCAACGAGCCCCGCGGTCAGAACACCTGCCAGCAAGGACTTCCTTGACTGCAGCGACATGTGATTCCCTCTTTGATTCCCCTGGACGGTGCGAACCCGCCGGTGATGGGGATGTACCGGCGCTGGTCGACTTCCACTGACGTGGCAGCTCCGTCATCTGATCACCGCCGGGTGAAATTCCGGTAACGGTGGAGGGAACGGTACAGGGCAGGACCGGTGAAGACCAGATCCAAAAGACCACGATGCCGTGGCAACCGGTCAGGTTGCTACGGCGTCGTGGGCGACACGCCATGTGGCACCGTTCACCCGAACCGCGCGGAGAAGCTGTTCTGGAATCGCATCCCCGGGTCGTAGCGGTGCTTGGTCGCGAAGAACGCCTCGAGCCGCGGGTACGCCTGCGCCACCTGCTCTCTCGTGTAGTGCTGCTGGTATGGCAGGTAGAACGTCCCGCCGAGGTCCAGGGAGGACTCGACCAGAGCACGCGTCAGGGAAGCCATATCCTCGCTGCCCTCGTCGCTGACCTTCTGGCTGAGGTAGAGCACCAGCGAGAACCTCTCACCCTGCGCGTAGTCCAAGACGATGTCCTCGCCGTGTACCGAACGGATCGAGGCGCTGAGCAGCTGGGCGTCGTGATTGCCGAGCTGGGCTCGCAGCTCGTCGAGGAAGGGGACGATCTGGTCGGGGGGCAGGAAGTACTCGTGCAGGACGTCCGTGTACTGCGGAAGCCGGTTCTGCAGGAAGCCCAGGCTCTCGTACATCGTCTGGTTGCGCCCGACCATGCACGCCTCCGCCTCGCGCAGGGCCTCGTTGCGAGACTGCAGACAACCGCGCACCCGCGGCAGCAGCTCGCGTTGTGCCGTCCACTTCAGGCGCTGCCCGAGATCACCGGTGCGGGCCAGGTTGAAGACCAGCCGGCTCGCCCGGTCCGAGGCCCGTTCCTTGAGCGGCGGGACTGGTTCGGCGGTGTCGACCCGCTCGTAGGTGTAGACAATTGCCTCCTGCAGCAGGCTGCCCGGGGATGTCGACAGGTGTGTGTAGGTCATCCGCACCGCGTCGACGGCAGCCACCTGTGAGGCGAAGACCTGCGGGAAATCGCGGTGCGGGATGACGGTACTGCGCAGCCGGTACATCTCGCTGGTGACCAGATCGAGTTCCACGTCGAGCACCACGCCGAAGAGCCCGTAGCCGCCCACGACGGCCTGGAACAGCTCGGGCTCCTGGTCCGGGCCGACCCGGTGCACGGTGCCGTCGGCGAGCATCACCCGCAGCGAGCGGATCGTGGACGACAGGCTCCCTGCGCGGAAGTCCAGTCCGTGCGCGTTAACCGAGACCGTGCCCCCGACGCTGAGCACGTCGACGCTGGGCATGGTAGAGACCGACAGCCCGACCGGGTGCACCGCCTCCAGCACCTGGTGCCACGTCGCGCCAGCCTGCACCGTGGCCGTCCTCGCGTGCTCGTCCACGGTGATCGCGTCGAGTCCGCGCATGTCCACCACCAACCCACCGGGGTATGTCGCCTGCCCGCCCATCGCGTGCTGCGTGCCCCCGACGGCGACGACCAGGTCATACTCCTCGGCGAACGTGAGCGCGGTACGCACCCCATCCTCGTCGACCGGCCGGACGACGCCGAAGACCGGGGTCCGGGTCAGGCAGCTGGCGTCGGACACCGTGCCGCCGTGCTGGGCGAGACCACCGGGGTATGCAGCAGCATCCGACTGGGCGGTTGCGCGCGACGCTTCCTGGGTGGGCGGGAATGGCGCCGGGCTGACGACGCAGTCCTTCGCAGCGACCGGGTCCCCCGACCACAGCGCGAGCTGCGGGCCACCCACGACCAGGACCAGCATGAGGGCCAGCGCGGCGAGAGAGAAGCGCACCCGACTCCTGCGCCGCGAACGGTGCTCCGGCAGGCGACGGCTACCGGAGCGCTCGTGCGCCACGGACGATCCCATGGCTCATTGAACACCGGGCGCCCGACCGAGGCCAGATCTAGGGCATGGGGACCATGTCCTTGAGAGTGAGTTTGGGACTGCCCTTCTGCGCCCGGGTGGTCAGGTAGTCGAGGTCCTCCCGCCGGGCGTTGGGCGAGGCAGTCGCGGAGCAGCGCGCAGGCATGATCCCCCGGGCGGCGTCCGGGACCAATGGCCACAGTCCGGCCACAAATCGGACCTAGACGGCCCCCAGAAACGCGGAAGCGGCCCCGCTCAGCGGGGCCGCTTCCCTTTATTCACGCGGATGGTAAGAGATTCGAACTCTTGGTACGGGGTTACCGCACACTGGTTTTCAAGACCAGCTCCTTCGGCCGCTCGGACAACCATCCAGGGGGACCATTCTAAAGGCCCCGATCAGCCTACCGGTGTTGCGGCATTCCATGGCGGGGCCTGTCCCGCGCGTGCCCCTGTGCCGCCCCGTCCTGCACAGGTGTTGCTTTTCCGGACGTCGTCCACATCTCGGGTGGTCGTTGCTTATCGTGTCCAGCCACCTCCGTAGAGTAGTACACATGTTCGAAGCGCAACGGAGTCAGTGGAGCGAAGGTGACGTGCCCCAGCCCGACGGCGGCGTCAACGGCAGCGCTGCCGCCGCCGCCCCCAGCAGCGTCCCGGTTGCGATCCCCGGCACGGATACCCCGGATGCCACCATCGCTGGATCTGACGGTGCGCGGGTGCCGGTGACTGCGGTGCCGGTCAACGCACTCCACCTCATCGGCCTGCGCCAGGCCTTGGCGCTGATGGTCCCCGCCGCGGCCCTCAACCCCGATGAACTGGACGCGCGGCAGGCCATTGCATCTCCGGACGGGCCCGAAGCCGAGGCCATTGACCGGATCCAGGCTCTGGAAGCACTGAAGTCAGCCTGCGCTGCCGCCCAGGCCCGCGAGACCGCCGCCCTGCATGTTCACCGCACGCAGTCTGAAGCAGCCCAGGGCATCCCCGAGGATCGTCGCGGTCGCGGTCTGCCCGCCGAGGTCGGCCTGGCTCGGCGTACCGGGGCCCGGGGCTCCAAACACCTCCGCCTGGCCCTGAACCTGGTGGCGGACCTGCCCCACACTCTGGACTCTCTGACCACTGGACGCATCAGCGAAGACCAGGCTGCCACCATCGACCGGCAAACCCACTGGCTCACCCCGCCCCAACGTCGGGCCGTCGATGCCGTCCTGGCCGAGCGGCTCGAACTCCTCGGGCACCGGGACCTCCTCCAGGAAGCCCAAGCCGCGGCCCACGGACAAGACCCGGCCTCCGCACTCCAGCGCCAGGAACAGGCCTGCCGAGACCGTCACGTGAGTCTGAAACCAGCCCAGACCAATCCCGGCATGGCCTACCTCACCGCACTGCTCCCCATCGCTCAGGGTGCCGCCTGCTTTCAGAATCTGACCACGGCCGCAGCCAGCACCATCGCCGAAGGCGACGCTGCGGAGAGGACCCCACAGCAAGTCCTCACCGACCTCTTCGTCCAACGACTCACCGGCCAGGCCACCGCCGACGCCGTCCCCGTCGAGATCCAACTGATCATGACCGACACGAGCCTCCTCACCGCTGCCGGCATTGCCAGCGGAGCAGTCGGGGAGGACCCAGATGCAGGCACCGAAACGAGCGCCGGCGCACATCACGCCGACCTCCCCGCCGGCCTCCCCGCGTGGCTGCCCGGTCAAGGTCCGATCCCGGCGCCCGTGGCACGCCGGATGATCGCCGATACCGAGGCCGAGGTCTTCCTGCGCCGGCTCTACACCGCACCCACGACCGGCCAGCTCGTCGCGATGGACTCCCACCGCCGGGCCTTCTCCGGACTCTTGCGCCACATGGTGCTCCTCCGTGACGGCATCTGCCGCACCCCGTACTGCGATGCCCCGATCCGGCACATCGACCACGCCACTCCCCACCGCGAGGGCGGACCCACCTCCTGGGACAACGCCTCCGGGCTCTGCGTCCGCTGCAACCACACCAAAGAGAACCCCGGCTGGACCCACCATGCCACCGCGGAGGAACTGCGCGTCACCACTCCCACCGGCCACGACTACACCAATCGCCCCCGACCCCTCACCCCGCCACCGGAACCCGCATCGACAGGACCAGCACTGAAGGAACCACCGCTGAGAGCGCGTGGACCGTCACGGGTGATCGCCTGCTCCACCACCCTGCCGAACACCACGGTGACCGCCACCCTGCCGGACAACATCTCCAACGAGGTGCCAGTCGGTTCGCCAACCGGCTCGATGCGTCCCTCAAGACCATCGCCACGGAGTCGGCGAATGGCGCCGAGGTCAACGTTGCGTTGGGAGACAGCTCACGCGACCATGCAGCCAAGCCACCCGAGTAGCCTAGAAGTAACGCTGAGAACGTTGTTGACGAGCCACCAGAGAAGGGGAGGGCCATGTCCCAGCAGCTCCATCACCACACCATGCGGGCCGTGACGTATGCCGGTGCCGGTGGTCGCGAGGTTCTCTCCGTGGAGGACCAGACCCTCCCGGTGGCGGGGCCCGGTGAAGTCCTCATCAAGGTCACTGCTGCCGGCATCAACCGCGCGGACCTGTTGCAGCGGGCGGGAAATTATCCCGTCCCGGAGGGGGCCTCTGAGGTGCCCGGGCTGGAGGTCTCCGGAACGATCGAGGAGACCGGGGCGGGCGTCGGGAATTGGGATTTCGGCACGCCGGTCTGCGCCCTGCTGGCGGGCGGCGGCTATGCCGAGTACGTGGTGGTCCCCGCCGGACAGGTCGTCTCCGTGCCCGACGGCGTCTCCCTCACCGATGCGGCCGGGCTCCCGGAGGTCGCGGCCACGTGCTGGTCCAATCTGGTCCAGCAGGCCGGCGTGGGCCGGGGCGACTGGGTGCTCGTGCACGGTGGCACCGGCGGCATCGGGTCGTTCGCCCTGCAACTGCTGAAAGCGCTGGGCGCGCGTCCCGTGGCGACCGCCGGGAGCGCGGACAAGGTGCAGCGGAGTCTCGAGCTGGGTGCTGAGGCGGCCATCAACCACCGTGAGGAGGACTTCGTGGCCCGGATGAAGGAGATCACCGGTGGCCATGGCGCGGACGTGATCCTGGACGTGATGGGGGCGAAGTACCTGGAGAAGAACGTAGCGGCGTTGGCGCGCGGCGGTCGGCTGGTGGTGATCGGCCTGCAGGGCGGAGCCTCCGGAACCCTGCCGATCGGCGCGGTCATGGGTAAAAACGCCGTGGTCACCGGGACGATGCTGCGCCCACGGCCGGCGGAGGAGAAGGCCGGGATCATGCGGGAGGTGGCCGAACAGGTCTGGCCACTGGTGACCTCCGGAGCCATCCGCACCACCACGGATGCGGTGTTCGCCCTGGAAGACGTGGCGGCCGCCCAGGACCGCTTCGAAGAGGCGGACCGGACAGGCAAGATCCTCCTGAGGACGGGGGAGAGGCCCTGATGGCAGGACCGTTCGCGCGGCGCCGGCAGGCCAAGAGGGACGAGACGGAGCTCGGGACCGATCTCTGGCGCCGGAGCCATGACTGGTTCATCCGCTCGCTGGACCGGTACTGGCAGGTGGTCCAGGAGGCCCGCGCGGAGGGCACGATCCCCGAGGACGAGTTGAACGGGCTGGTCAACGCCGGCAACGTGCTGGCCGAACTGGCGCCCCGGGTACGCCACCTGTGCGTGGAGGCCCACCGCCACCACCCCGAGACCGGACTGCAGGTCCCCGCGTCCGGCAGCGATGTGCACCGCATCCTGTCTCGGGCCGCGAACGACCTGGCCACCACGGCCCAGGCCGCGGCGTTGTTCCGGCTGGGCCAGGCATCGCTGCATTCGGTGGGACGCCGGGCCGAGAAGGTCGTGGCTGCCGTGCAAGAGGCAGAGGAGGCCGCCGGCCTCCGCCCTGGAACCTAGAGTCCGGAAACGAGAACGCGCCGCTGCGGGAGAAGTTCCCTCAACGGCGCGTTGTCTGTCTGAGCCCCCTACCGGATTCGAACCGGTGACCTGCTCTTTACGAGGGAGCTGCTCTGGCCAGCTGAGCTAAGGAGGCGGACGCTGACACCCGGGGGGTGCCACGGCTATCGATGATAGCGGGCCGGTGCCCCGCCCGGCAAAAGCAGACAGGGCGCACCGTGTTCACAACCCACAGACGACGTTCACTTGACGTCCAACCTCAGGACAGGTCGCCGCGGTGGAGTGGTCCGAACATGATGACAGGCCCGGCACCAGCCGGGCCGTCTGTCTACGGGAGGACAGTTGTGATGATGCCTGCCATCGCCCCACCGCACCGGGACGTCCGTTCGCGGCGTCCGCTGAAGCTGGCCGTGCTGGACATGTCCGGCACCACCGTGGAGGAGGGAGGTCTCCAGGACGAGGCCTTCACCACCGCGATCCTGCAGGAGGGCATCGAGCCGGGAGGCTCCCGCTCGGATGCGATGGTGGGGTACTTCCGTGAGGCCCGCGGCACCTCGCGCCATGAGATCTTCCGCTCCATCTTCGCGGAGGACCCCGTGGCCGCCCGTCGCGCCAACGATTGCTTCGAGTCCACCTATGACCGGCTGCTGGCCGAACGTGGCGTCCGGCCCGTGGACGGTGCCGCGGAGGCCGTGGCCGCCCTCCGCGAGGCGGGGATGAAGATCGTGCTGACCACCGGCTTCGCCCGGCACACCCAAAACATGATCCTGGAGTCACTGGGCTGGATGGGCGTCTCCGATCTCAGCCTCTGCCCCTCGGACGCCGGCCGTGGCGCGCCGTACCCGGACATGATCCTCACGGCGCTGCTGGCCCTGGACCTCGAGGACGTCCGCTCCGTCATGACGGTGGGGGACACGGCCGGGGACATCCGGGCCGGCCAGCGGGCCGGTGCCGGGCTGACCGTGGGGGTGCTGACCGGCTATCACGACGAAGCCGCGCTCAGCGGTGCCGGGGCGGCCGTCGTCGTGCCCTCCATCCGGGACGTCCCGGCCCTGGTGACCGGCGCAGGCTGCTGAGACCCTGACCCCGCTGGCAGACTCCCGGGCAGACTAATCAGTCGCAGGTCAACCCGTCCTCGGGCACGGTGCCCTCGATCAGGTACCCGTCCACGGCGGCCCCGATGCACTCCCCGGCCCGGCCGTAGGCGGTATGCCCCTGGCCGTTCCAGGAGACGAGCACCCCGGACTCGAGCTGCTCGGCCAGCGCCGGGGCCCACTCGTACGGGGTGGCGGGATCACCCTGGGTGCCGATGACCACGATCGGCGCTGCCCCGGGAGCGCGGGCGGGAGCGGGCTCGTCCACCGGCTTCTCGGGCCACTCGGCACAGTTCGCCCCACCGTAGGCCAGGAACCGGCCAATGGTCGGGGAGGCCTCGTCCAGCTGTTCCGCCTGGCTCCGGAGCGTCTCGGTGTCGGACGCCGAAGAGGAGTCGAGGCAGTTGATGGCCGTGAAGGCGTCGTTGATGTTGGAGCTGTACTCGCCGTCCTCGTCGCGGCCGGCGTTCAGGTCCGCGAGGTACAGCATCACGTCCGGGTTGCCGTTCATGGCGTCGGCGACGGCCTGGGTGAGCATCGGCCAGTTCTCGTCCGCGTACAGCGGGGTGATCAGCCCCGCGACGAAGGTGGCGGCCGGGACCTGCCGCCCGTCGGAGGAGGTCAGCGGGGACTGCTCCACCTGCGCCAGCAGCTCGCGGAGCTGCGCCACGCCGTCCTCCGCCGTGCCGGACAGGGGGCAATCCGGGCCGGCGAGGCAGGACTCAGCCCAGGCCGCGATGGCCTCCTCGAAGGCCTCGGCCTGGCCCAGGCTCACCTCGAACTCGTCGAGCGACGGATCCATGGCCCCGTCCAGCACCATCCGGCCCACGTTGGCCGGGAACTGCTCGGCGTAGGAGGCCCCCAGGGCGGTGCCGTAGGAGAAGCCGAGGTAGTTCAGCCGCTGATCGCCCAGCACGGCCCGCATCAGGTCCATGTCCCGGGCCGCGGAGTCGGTGTCCACGTGGCCGAGGACCTCACCGGTGTTCTCATCGCAGGCCTGCGCGTACTCCCGGGCGGACTCCCGGACCTGTTCCAGGCCCTCGTCGGTGGAGGGGTCGATGTGCTCCTCGCGGGCCGCGTCCATCTCCTCGTCGGACAGGCACTCCACCGGCGCCGAGCGGGACACGCCGCGGGGATCGAAGCCGACCACGGCGTAGTGGTCCTGGACCGCTCCGGAGACCACGTAGTCCAGGGAGTCCACCACCATGTCCACCCCGGACGCTCCCGGCCCGCCGGGGTTCAGCAGCAGGTGCGGGGCGCCCTCCTCGGCCCCTCCTGTGCGGACCAGGGCCAACTCGATCCGCTCACCCTGCGGATCCGCGTAGTCCAGCGGGGCCTCCACGGTGGCGCACTCGAAATCGCCGGCATCCTGCTCGCAGGACTGCCAGGCGGGGTCCTGGGCGTAGAGGTCCTCCAGTCCCTCCGGAACGGCTGCGGTGCCCGACGTCGGCTCTACGGCTCCGGAGGCCGGCCCGCCGGCCTGCCCCTCGGCCTGCCCGCCGTCCGGCCCTCCGCCCGAGGTGCACCCCGTGAGGACCAGGACGGTCGCGACGACGGCGACCAGGGCGCCGGAGGTGGAGGAGAAGGGGTGCAAGCGCACGCGGGGTCCTTTCGGGACAGCGTCAGTGGGCAGAATCAGGGGGTCAGACCAGCTCGCCCGGACGGCGGTCCAGGATGCGGTCCGGCAAGAAGCTCATCGTCATCGCCTCGAGCGCCAGCAGCGGGGGCACGTTGCCTGCCAGGCGCCGGCGGGCGGTGGCCACGGCGTCGATCCGGGCCACGGTCCGCTCGGCGGTGACCCCGTGGGCGTAGGAACCGAGCTCGTCCCGCAAGTGCTCGTTGACCAGCTCCGCGCCGGTGCCCAGCTGCAGGGCCAGCACGTCCCGGAACAGGCCGGTCAGGTCGATCATGGCGCGGTCGAGGGTGTCATGCACGGAGCGCTTGTTGCGGGCCGTCTGGCTGTCCTCGAGGCGCTTGACGTGGTGGCGCAGCTTGGGCGGGACCTTCTCGTCCTCACCCAGGCCCAGCGCGCGCAGCAGGCCGGCCCTCTCCTCGGCGTTGCGGACCTCGGCCGAGGATTTCGCCTCCTCCTGGGTGACCTCCACCAGCTCCTTGGCCAGGGCCACCGCATCCGAGGTCGCCTGGATCCGCAGCGGCAGGTGGACCACGGCTTCACGGCGCTGCCGGGCGCCCTCGTCCCGGGCCAGCCGCCGGGCCATGCCCACGTGGGACTGGGAGGCGCGGGCCGCGAACAGCGCCAGTGCCGGATCCAGGCCGTCGCGGTCCGCCAGCAGGTCCGCGACCGACTGCACCGAGGGAATGCGCAGCCCCACCGGGCGGCACCGGGAGCGGATGGTCACCAGCACGTCCGCGGGGGAGGGGGCACACAGCATCCAGATGGTCCGGGCCGGCGGCTCCTCGATCGCCTTGAGCAGGACGTTGGTGGCGCGCTCCGTCATGCGGTCCGCGTCCTCGATGATGAAAATCCGCCACCGCCCGGAGGAGGGACGGTCCTGGGCGAGGGAGATCAGCTCGCGGATCTCGTCGATCTTGTACGTGACGTTCTCGGTGGCCATGACCTTGACGTCCGCGTGCGTTCCCGCGTGCACCGTCAGGCAGGCGTGGCAGTGCCCGCAGCCGCGCCGGGCCGGGTCTGCCACCTCGCACTGGAGCGCCTGGGCGAACGCCCGCGCGGCATTGGACCGTCCGGAGCCGGGCGGGCCGGTGAACAGCCAGGCATGCGTGGGAGCGTCCATGGTCGCGGCCCGGGACAATTGCCCGACGGCGGCCTCCTGGCCCGCGAGCTCGCCCCACGCGGGTGCCACGGCGGGCGGGACGTCGGGTGCGGCGCTCATCGGCCGGCCCCGTGGCCGAGCAACCCGGCGACCTGGCGCCACACCTCGGCGGCGATCTCCGGGGCGGACCGGCCGGCGTCGAGCACCAGGTAGCGCTCCGGGGCCTGAGCGGCACGGTCCGTGAAGGCGGTGCGGATGCGCTGGTGGAAGGGCTCGGGCTCGGATTCCAGGCGGTCTGGACCGGTGCTGCCGGTGGCCTGCTCGCGGCCGGCACGGCGGGTGGCGGCGGTGCCGGTGTCCACGTCCAGCAGGACGGTCAGGTCCGGGTGCAGGCCGCCGGTGGCCCACTCGTTGACCCCGGCCACCGTGTCCGTGCCGAGATCCCGGCCGGCCCCCTGGTAGGCCACGGAGGAGTCCACGTAGCGGTCGGTCACCACGGTGCGTCCGGCGGCCAGGGCCGGGCGGATCAGCTGGCGGACGTGGGCGGACCGGGCGGCGGCGAAGATCAGGGCCTCGGTCACCGGGTCGATGGGGGAGTGGACCGGATCCAGCACGAGGGAGCGCAGCCGTTCGCCGACGTCGGTCCCGCCCGGCTCGCGCGTCAGCAGCACGTCGTGACCGTGGGCCGTCAGCCGTTCGGCGAGCATCCTCGCCTGGGTGGACTTGCCGGAGCCGTCCCCGCCCTCGAAGGCGATGAAGAGACCCAGCGGACCGGTCCGGGAGGGGACGGGTCCGGGGGAGGGGGAGGGCTGCTCGATCACCGGTCCAGCCTAACGGCCCGGGCCGTCACAACGGGCAACGATCCACAGTTCCGGGCCCGCTCCGGACGTACGATTTCAGGATGCATCCCGAAACCCTGTTGGTCAGTGCCTCCCGTCCCGCCCGGGAGGTGGATGCCCCCGTCAACGAACCGGTGCACTTCACCTCCACGTTCGTCGGCTGGGAGCCGGACGCGGCGGGGCCTCGCCGGCTCTACGGGCGCATGTCCAATCCCACCTGGGACGGTCCGGAGGCGCTGTTGGCGGCCCTGGAGGGCGTGGTGGACCCGGCCGATCGGCCCGCCCTGCTGTTCTCCTCCGGCATGGCCGCCATCTCGGCCGCCCTGCACCTGGCCCCGAACGGTGGCCGCGTCGTCGCCCCGCAGCACGCCTACCAGGGCGGCCTGACCCTGCTGGACTCGCTGCGCCAGACCGGCCGGCTGGCCGTGGAGCGGGTGGACATCACGGACGCCGAGGCCGTGATCCGGGCCGTGCGCGGCACGGGCGCCCCGGGTGCCACGGGCGATCCCGCCAGCATCCTCTGGCTCGAATCCCCCACCAACCCCATGCTGGAGGTGGCGGATCTCGCCGCACTCACCGAGGCCGCCCACGCGGCCGGCACCCTCGTGGTGGTGGACAACACCTTCGCCACGCCCTTGGTGCAGCGGCCGCTCGAGCTGGGCGCCGACGTCGTGGTCCATTCGGTGACCAAATACCTGGCCGGGCACTCGGACGTGGTGCTGGGTGCCGCCGTGACGGACGACGCCGGCCTGCACCGCCAGCTGCACGCCCACCGCACACTGCACGGGGCGATCGCCGGTCCCATGGAGGCGTTCCTGGCGCTGCGCGGCATGCGGACCCTGGCCCTGCGCCTCGAGCGCTCGCAGGCCAATGCGGCCGAACTGGCGCGGCGCCTCGACGCGGCGCGGCGCGAGGGCAGCCTGCCGCTGGCCGCCGTGACGTACCCGGGCCTGCCGGAGCACCCGCAGCACGCCCTGGCCGCGGCCCAGATGCAGGGCGGCTTCGGGGCCGTGCTGACCCTCGTGGTGGAGGGTGGGGCGGCGGCCGCCGATGCCGTGGTCCGGCACCTGCGCCACTGGGTCCCCGCCACGTCCCTGGGCGGCGTGGAGTCGCTGGTCGAACGCCGCCGGCGTTTCGACGGTGAACCGGCCACCGTGCCGGCCGGGCTGCTGCGGCTGAGTGTGGGCATCGAACACGTGGACGATTTGTGGGAGGACCTGCGGGCCGGGATGCGGGCCGCGGCGGTAGGCTGAGCCCATGTTTCCGTGGATTCTGGTCACGACCGTTGAGAACTGGCTCTACATCGCGCTGTCCCTGGTGGCGGTCGTGCTGGCCGTCTGGGCCTTCGGCGACTGCCTGACCCGTGGCAAGGACCAGTTCGAACGGGCTGGGCAGAAGACCAAGACCTTCTGGCTGCTCCTCACCGGGGTGGCGGCGTTCGTGGGGCTGGTGTCCATGGCCGGGGCCATCGGCAGCCTGGGCGCCGGATTCAGCCTGTTCCAGATCGCCGCCCTGTGCGTGGCCGCCGTGTACCTGGCCGGGCCGCGCGGGGAGCTCAAGCTCTTCGGCAGCGGCGGCTCGCGCCCCTACGGGTACTGACCGGGTCTCGTCGCACGGCGGGCCGGGCAGCAGCGTCCCGTTAGGATGTGGCCATGGCTGAGACACCCTACAAGCTCGTCCTGCTGCGGCACGGCCAGAGCGACTGGAATGAGAAGAACCTGTTCACCGGTTGGGTGGATGTGCCGCTGACCGCCAAGGGCCGCGAGGAGGCCGCCCGGGGCGGTGAACTGCTCGCCGCCGAGGGCCTGCTGCCGGACGTCCTGCACACCTCGGTGCTGAAGCGGGCCATCACCACCGCCAACCTGGCCCTCGAGTCCGCTGACCGGCAGTGGATCCCGGTCAAGCGGGACTGGCGCCTGAACGAGCGCCACTACGGCGCCCTGCAGGGCAAGGACAAGGCTCAGATCCGGGACGAGTTCGGCGAGGACCAATTCATGGTCTGGCGCCGCTCCTATGACACACCGCCGCCCGCGCTGGACGACTCCTCGGAGTTCTCGCAGGCCGATGATCCCCGTTACGCCGGTCTGGGTGAGGGCCTGCCGCGCACCGAATGCCTCCAGGACGTCGTCACGCGACTGCTGCCGTACTGGGAGACGGAGATCGTCCCCGACCTGAAGGCCGGCAAGACCGTGCTGGTGGCCGCCCACGGCAACTCCCTGCGCGCCCTGGTCAAGCACCTGGACGGCATCTCGGATGAGGCGATCGCCGGCGTGAACATCCCCACCGGCATCCCGCTGTACTACGAACTGGACGAGCACTTGAAGCCGGTCACCGCGAACGGCCGGTACCTGGACCCGGAGGCCGCGGCCGCCGGTGCCGCCGCGGTGGCCGCCCAGGGCACCACCCAGAAGTAGACCCGCAGCACCCACCACGACGCCGGGCCGTCACCTTCCGCTGCGAAGGTGACGGCCCGGCGTCGTTCAGACGTCGTTCAGCAGGGGTGGTCAGTCGATCGCGATGATCGGCTCCCACTCGCCGGTGGCGAGGTAGGTGACCTTGCGGGCCACGGAGACGCCGTGGTCGGCGAACCGCTCGAGGAAGCGCGAGGCCAGGGTGACGTCCGCGGTGGTGGCGGCGGAGGCATCCCAGGACGGGTCCGCGACTGAGGTGAAGTTCTTGGCGTGCAGCTCGTTGATGGTGGCGTTGAGCTTCACGATCGCGGAGGCATGCGTGAGGTCGTGGGTGGCCAGCAGCTGCTCCACCTCGGTGGCGACTGCCACGGCGTACTCCGCCATCTGGCGGAAGTCCTCCCGGGACGAGGCGGGGACCACGAGGTCCGGGAACCGGCGGCGCGCCAGCTGGGCGATGTGGCGGGCCAGGTCCCCCATGCGCTCCAGCGAGGAGCTCATCCGCAGGGCGGCGACGACGGTGCGCAGGTCAGCGGCCACGGGCCCCTGCAGGGCGAGCAGCTCGATGGCCTTCTCGTCGAGGGCGGTCTGCAGGTAGTCGATGCGGGCGTCGTTGGTGATGACCGTCTCGGCCAGCTCCACGTCGGCCTCCTCGAAGGAGACGCGGGCCTTGTCCATGGCCTCACGCACCAGTCCGGCGATCTCGGTGAGCTGTTCGCCCAACGACTTCAGATCGGCATGGAACAGTTCTCGCATGGATGAGTCCTCAATCCGGAAGGTCGGTGTTGGGGCCGCCGGGTGCGGGCGGCCACGGGTCGTTCCTGCACTTCAGGCACGGATCCGCGATCATCCTGGCGGACCAAGGTGAACACGGTCTGAACCGCGGGAACGTTCCCGTGCACATTATGCCCCGAGGTCCGCCCGGTGGGCCGGAAGCCCGCACCACGCCGGGGATCCCGCGCCGGAGGTGGCGGTGGTCTCACTCCGCGGGCCTCCGACACCTGACGACGCCGTGCACCGCGATGGGTAGTCTGGTCTGCGTGACGGATCCCGTAGTCGTAGGCGTGGTGTGCGGCCTCATCGGCTTGGTCCTCGGGGTGCTCGCCATGCTGGCGTTCCGGGCCTCCGAGCGCAGCCGTGCCGTCCACCTCACCGTGGGCGAGCCGTCCGTTCCGGACGGCGCCGCCGAAGTGCTCTCCGTGATCGGACGCGCCTATGTCTTGGTGGACGCCGTCAACGGCGTGGTCCGGGCCAACCCCTCCGCCTATGCCTTCGGCCTGGTCCGCGGCCACCACCTCGTCCATGAGGACCTGCTGAACCTGACGGACCGCGTGCGCTCGGACGGGATCATCGTGGACCGCAAGTACGAGCTGCCCCGCGGCCCCCTGGGTCAGAGCACCCTGGTGGTCCAGTTGAGGGTGGCCCCGCTGGCCGATGAGTACATCCTGCTGCTGGCGGACGATCGCACGGAGATCACTCGGACGGAGGCCATGCGGCACGACTTCGTGGCGAACGTCTCCCACGAGCTGAAGACCCCGGTCGGAGCGATCTCGCTGCTGGCCGAGGCGCTGGACGACGCCGCTGACGACGAGGACGCCGTCCGCCGATTCGCGGGGCGCATGAGTATCGAGTCCGCCCGGCTCGCCGCGCTGGTGCAGGACATCATCGAGCTCTCCCGGCTCCAGGGCAAGGACACGGTCCGGGCCGGTCAGCCGGTGGACCTGAACAAGATCGTCAACGAGGCCGTGGACCGTTCGCGCATGCAGGCCGAGGCCCGGGACATCGACATCCGGGTAGCCGGGGAGGTCTCCGCGACCGTGTTCGGTGACCACGACCAGCTGATGACGGCGCTGCGCAACCTGATCGACAACGCGGTGCGCTATTCGCCGGACGGCACCACCGTGGGCGTGGGCCTGAGATCGGTGCGCGGCCTGGCCCAGGTGTCCGTCACGGACCAGGGGGTGGGCATCCCCGAGGAGGAGCAGGACCGGATCTTCGAGCGGTTCTACCGGATCGACGCCGCCCGCTCCCGCCAGACCGGCGGCACCGGGCTGGGTCTCTCCATCGTCAAACACGTCATCTCCAACCACGGCGGGGAAGTGACGGTCTGGTCCCAGCTGGGACGCGGATCGACCTTCACGGTCCGGTTGCCGGAGATGGAGCCCGATGCCGGGCAGCACGCATCACCAGGGGAAGGAGCCCAATCATGAGCCGCATTCTGATCGTGGAGGACGAGGAGTCGTTCAGCGACCCGTTGTCCTACCTGCTGGGCAAGGAGGGGTTCGAGGTCGAGGTCGTGGCCGACGGCAATGACGCCATTGTGGAGTTCGACCGGGCGGGTGCCGACCTGGTGCTGCTCGACCTGCAGCTGCCAGGCCAGTCCGGCACGGAGGTCTGCCGGCAGCTGAGGCAGCGTTCCAGCGTTCCCGTCATCATGCTCACGGCCAAGGACTCGGAGATCGACAAGGTGGTGGGCCTGGAGCTCGGGGCGGACGACTACGTCACCAAGCCCTACTCCTCCCGGGAACTCGTGGCCCGCATCCGCGCCGTGCTCCGGCGTCAGGGAGAGCCGGAGGAGCTGATCAGCTCCACCGTCCAGGCCGGCCCGGTGCGGATGGACATCGAGCGCCATGTGGTCTCGGTGGGCGGCGAGCAGGTGTCCCTGCCGCTCAAGGAGTTCGAGCTGCTGGAGATGCTGTTGCGCAACTCCGGCCGGGTGCTGACCCGTGGCCAGCTCATCGACCGTGTGTGGGGCTCGGACTATGTGGGGGACACCAAGACACTCGACGTCCACGTCAAGCGCCTGCGCGGCAAGATCGAACCGGACCCTTCCAACCCGCGCTACCTGGTGACCGTCCGCGGCCTGGGCTACAAGTTCGAGCCGTAGGCCGCCAGCCCGTCACCCGGCGGAACGCACGAAGGGCCGGCACCGACATGGGTGCCGGCCCTTCGCCGTGATGGTGTGGTGGGGGTGCCTCAGTGGCCGCCCTCTTCGGCGGCCGGCGTCACGTACAGGTGATCGTCCACGGAGGGCTCGGCACCGCCCGGGACGAAGGGCCGGTACTCCTCCAGGGTGCCGTCCAGAATCGTGATGCCCACGGTCTCGGAGACCCCGTCGACCTCGACGGTGGCGTCCACCAGGGTGCCGGGACGGCCGGCGCTGGGGATGATCTGCTCGTTGGCGGGATCCTCCAGCTTCAGGGAGTCTTCCCCCGGTACGGAGAAGCGGGTCTGGGTGCCGTCCACGGTGATGCTGACCTCGAGCGGCTCGCCGGACGCCGAGGCCAGGGTGCCGATGTAGCGGGCCTCCGCTTCGGGGTCTGTGGTGATCAGTGCGATGTTGCGCAGCTGGGCATCGCCCACGTTGGCCACGATCCCGTCGGACGGCGCGTACTGCAGCGTGGTGGCCTGCATGTTGACGGCACTGCAGCCGGTGGCGCCCAGCAGGGCGACGGTGGCCAGGCCGGCCACGGCGGCGTTGCGGGTGGTGGCCTTGGAAGCGGCGAACTTCACGGTGGGTTCTCCTCGGTGCGAACGTCAGGCGCTGTGCATCAACGGGTGTGCGGACACGGGTGATCACACGGCGCGGTGCTGACTCGAGACTACCGTATGCGCCTACGTGAAGGCCCCCTGCGACGCCGTGCGGGAGAGCAGTGGGAGAGCAGTGGGAGAGCAGGATGGGCGGGGAGGTGCATTATGTCGTTTCCGGCCGCAGGTTCAAGTAACGACACAGGTCACGAAAATGTGACGTGGTAAACTCTTGCGGAGGGAAAGGGGACCATTCACATGGTTTTTGAGGTCGGAGAAACAGTCGTCTACCCCCACCACGGTGCGGCGAAGATCGAAGAGATCAAGATGCGCACGGTCAAGGGTGAAGAGAAGATGTACCTCAAGCTCAAAGTGGCCCAGGGCGACTTGACGATCGAAGTGCCGGCGGAGAACGTCGACCTGGTCGGCGTGCGGGACGTCGTGGACCAGGAGGGCCTGGAACGGGTCTTCGGGGTCCTGCAGGCCGAGTTCACGGAAGAGCCCACCAACTGGTCACGTCGCTACAAGGCGAACCTGGAGAAGCTCGCCTCCGGTGACGTCATCAAGGTGGCCGAGGTGGTGCGTGACCTGTGGCGTCGGGACCAGGACCGTGGCCTGTCCGCCGGGGAGAAGCGCATGCTCGCCAAGGCCCGGCAGGTGCTCGTGTCCGAGCTGGCCCTGGCCAAGAAGACCTCGGAGGATGACGCCGCCCTGCTGCTGGACGAGACTCTCGCCGCCTGATGCGCACCACGGTCCTCATCGTGGCCGCAGGCTCGGGATCCCGGCTCCAGGCCGGCGTCCCCAAGGCCCTGGTCACGCTCGGTGACGGGCGCACCATGCTCGAGCACTGCCTCGACTCCGTGGTGGCCGCCCGGGATGCGGGCGCCGTCGAGCTCAACGCCATCGCCGTCGTCGTCCCGGCAGACCCGGACGCCGCCGCCTCCCTGGAAGCGGTCTGCCAGGCCGTCGCGGCCCGGACCGCGGTCACGGTGCAGACCGTCCCAGGAGGCGCGGAACGGGCGGACTCGGTGCGAGCCGGACTGGCCGCCGTGCGGACGCTGGCGGGGACGGCCGGCGGTCCCTTCGGGCGGCACGCGCTCCTGATCCACGATGCGGCGCGGCCCTTCGTTCCGCCGGCGGTCTTCGACGCCGTGGTGACGGCCCTCGGATCCGGGACGGTCGCCGTCGTCCCCGCCGTCGAGGTGGTGGACACGATCAAGTCCGTGGCCCGTGCCGGTGCCGAGCTCAGTGCTGAGGCCGGCGCGGCGCCGGAAGAGGTGACCGGGACCCTCCAGCGGACGCAGTTGAGGGCCGTCCAGACGCCCCAGGGTTTCGACCTCACGTCCCTGGAGGCCGCCCACCGCCGGGCGGAGCAGGACGCCGGCCTGAGTGGCGGCGCTGCGGCCCTGACGGACGACGCGATGGCGATGGAGGCGGCGGGACACCGCGTCGGCGTGGTGGCCGGTGATCCGCTGGGCTTCAAGATCACCACCCAGCTGGACCTGATGTTGGCCAACGCCCTGCTGGCCTCGACGACTCTGGAGCACCACTGATGACAGCACCGGTCCCCTCCGTCCCACCAAGGCTGCCGCGCACCGGCATTGGCACGGACGTCCACGCCTTCGCCGCCGCCGGCGAGGAGCGGGCGTGCTGGGTGGCCGGACTGGAATGGCCGGACGAGACCGGGCTGTCCGGACACTCGGACGGGGACGTGGTGGCCCACGCCGCCTGCGATGCGCTGTTCTCCGCCGCCGGGATCGGTGACCTGGGCCAGCACTTCGGCACCTCCCGCCCCGAGTGGTCCGGGGCCGCCGGCACCGCCCTGCTGGCCGAGGCCGCCCGCCTGGTCCGCCAGGCCGGCTTCGGGATCGGCAACATCGCCGTGCAGCTGATCGGCAACCGCCCCCAGGTCGGCCGGCGCCGCGCCGAGGCGGAGAGTGTGCTCTCCGCGGCGGCCGGCGCCCCCGTCTCGGTGTCCGGGACCACCGCCGACGCGTTGGGGTTCACCGGCCGCGGCGAGGGGCTGGCCGCCGTCGCCACCGCCCTCGTCTACCCGCTGGACTAGTATTCATTTCCGTGGCACAGCGCTTTTATGACACCAAGACCGCAACGGTGCGGGACTTCGTCCCCCTGACCGAGGGCGAGGTCTCGCTCTACTACTGCGGTGCCACGGTGCAGGGCATGCCGCACGTGGGACATGTGCGCTCGGCCATCGCGTTCGACCTCCTGGTCCGCTGGCTCGAGTACACGGGCCTGCAGGTCACTTCCGTCCGCAACGTCACGGACATCGATGACAAGATCCTGGAGAAGTCCGCCGCGTCCTATCGCGAGGACTTCGAGGAGGACGACAACTACCCGGCCGATGAGCCGTGGTTCGCCCTCGCCTACCGGTTCGAGCATGAGTTCGCCCGCGCCTACGCCGCCCTCGGGGTACGCCGGCCCACCTACGAGCCCCGTGCCACCGGCCACATCCCGGAGATGGTGGCGCTCATCCAGCGGCTCATCGACGCCGGCCACGCCTACCCGGCCACGGACGGTTCCGGGGACGTCTACTTCGAGGTGAACTCCTGGCCCGCCTACGGCGAGCTCACCCGCCAGCGGGTCGAGGACCTGCAGGACGCGCCCGACGCCGACCCGCGCGGCAAACGCGATCCCCGCGACTTCGCGCTGTGGAAGGGGACCAAGGCGACCGATCCGGCCACCGCCGCCTGGGAGTCGCCCTGGGGGAGTGGCCGGCCCGGCTGGCACCTCGAGTGCTCCGCGATGTCCACCAAGTACCTCGGCAGCCACTTCGACATCCATGGCGGCGGCCTCGACCTGCGCTTCCCGCACCACGAGAACGAACTGGCGCAGTCCGCTGCGGCCGGGGACGGCTTCGCGAACTTCTGGCTGCACAACGGGATGGTGACCTACGCGGGCGAGAAGATGTCCAAGTCCGTGGGCAACACCATCTCCCCGGAACAGATGCTGGAGCAGGCCCGGCCGAAGGCGGTCCGCTACTTCCTCGGACAGGCGCACTACCGTTCCCAGCTGGACTACCGGCCCACCTCGCTGCAGGAGGCCGAGGCCGCGGTCGAGCGGATCGAGGCCTTCCTGGACCGGGGGGCGGACGTGGTCGCCGACCTGCAGCTGAAGCGCGAGGAGGCGGCCGCCGTCGCCGGCACGCTCACCGGCGAGGAGGCCCCCGAGGCCGTCTACGTGGCCCAGTTCAGCAGTGTCCCCCTGGCCTTCCGTGCCGCGATGGAGGACGACCTCAACGTCCCGCAGGCCCTGGCGGTGCTGCACGACGCGGTCCGGGCCGGCAACAGCGCCCTGGCCACCGGGGATGAGGACGCCGTGGAGCAGCACTACTCCGACGTGCAGTCGATGGTGGAGGTGCTCGGCCTGGACGACGTCCCCGAGCCCGAGTCCGCGCAGGACCCGGCGGCCCACCATGCCCTCGACACCCTGATCCGGGCCCAGCTTCAGGCGCGGGCCGCCGCCCGCGCGGCGAAGGACTGGGCCACCGCGGACGGAATCCGGGACACCCTGGCCGCGGCCGGCGTCGTGGTGGAGGATTCCGCCGACGGTGCCCGCTGGTCCCTGCAGTAGGAGGCGGCGGTCACGGTGGGGGCCGGGCCGTAGACTGGGGTCAGTCTCGACCGTCGCCAGAAAGGCACCATCCACATGGCCGCAGCACCACGCTCCGGATCGTCCCGCGGGAACAGCGGAAAGAAGGGGCCCCTCAAGGGCACCGGTGGACTCGGCCGGAAGGCGCTCGAGGGCAAGGGTCCCACGCCCAAGGCTGAGGACCGCGTCTACCACAAGGCCCACCGCTCCAAGCAGCTCTCCGAGCGCTCCAGCGCCAAGGGCGCAGGCCGCGGGGGTGGCCGCAACACCCGCTCACGGCACGCGGACGAGTCCGTGGCCGGCCGTAACTCGGTGGTCGAGGCCCTGCGCGCCGCCATCCCCGCCAAGGCCCTGCACGTGGCCACGCGGATCGAGATGGACGAGCGGGTCCGCGAGGCCCTGAAACTGGCCGCCGAGCGCGGCGTGCCGGTGATGGAGAACTCCAAGCCCGAGCTGGACCGCATGACGGACGACGCGGTCCACCAGGGCCTGGTGCTGCAGGTCCCGCCCTACGAGTACGCCGACGCCTTGAGCCTGGCCCGTCAGACCATGGAGAAGTGGGAGAAGGGCTACCTCACGGCCCCGCCGCTGTTCATCGCCCTGGACAGCATCACCGACCCCCGCAACCTCGGGGCCATCATCCGCTCGGCCTCCGCCTTCTCCGCGCACGGCGTGGTGGTGCCCGCGCGCCGCTCCGCCGGCGTGACCGCCACCGCCTGGAAGACCTCCGCCGGTGCTGCCGTGCGGGTCCCCGTGGCCCAGGCCGGCAACCTGAACACCCTCCTGCAGGACTTCAAGAAGCTCGGGATCTTCGTGCTGGGACTCGACGGCGGCGGCGACCGGTCCCTGCCCGGGTTGCCGTTGGCCACGGATCCGGTGTGCCTGGTGGTCGGCTCGGAGGGCAAGGGCCTGTCCCGGCTGGTCCGGGAGAACTGCGACCAGATCATCTCCATCCCGATCGCCTCGGACATGGAGTCGCTGAACGCCTCGATGGCGGTGGGCATCTCCCTGTATGAGATCGCCATCCAGCGCGCCGGCAGCCGGCCCGGGGAGAGCGTGGAAGGCGGGCCGGGAGGCCAGTCCTGATGATGGTGGCGTCCTCGCCGGTGCCCGGGCACCGTTCGCAGCCCTTCCCCCTGGGCCTCGCGGAGACGGAGGGGAGGGTGAACCTGGCGGTCTACGCCCCCGGGATCACCGCCCTGGACGTGGTCTACACGGACCCCGCGTTCCCGGTGGACGCCGTGCCGACCGCCGCGGACCTGCACCGGGTTGCACTGGATGACGTCACGGACCACGTGCATCACGGCACTGTCCCCGGTTTGGGCTACGGCAGCCTCTACGCGCTGGTGGCCCATGACCGGCGGGTGGCCGGGGTGTCCCGGAGCGGACGCCGGGCCTCCGGCACACCGAAGCCCCTGCCCCAGTTGCTGATCGATCCCTATGGCGATGCCGTGGTGGAGCGCCACGGGCTGTACTGGTCCACCCGGGTGCCCCGGGAGTTCGACTGGAACGGGGCCGGCCGGCCCCACACCCCGCTGCGGGACACCATCGTCTACGAGGCCCACGTCATCGGCCAGACCCGGCTGCATCCCGGGATCCCCGCCGAGCTGCGCGGAACCTATGCTGGGCTGGCCCACCCCGTGATGGTCGACTACCTGCGCCACCTGGGCATCACCGCTGTCGAGCTGTTGCCGGTGCACCACCACCGGGACGAGGACCACCTGCGGCAGGCCGGGCTGGAGAACTACTGGGGATACAACACCGTCAGCTTCTTCGCGCCGCATCCCGGCTACGCCACCGCCGCCGCCCAGGCCGGCGGGCCCCTCGCCATCCAGAACGAGTTCAAGGGCATGGTCAAGCTGCTGCACGAGGCCGGGATCGAGGTCCTGCTGGATGTGGTCTACAACCACACCGCGGAGGAGGGTCCGGGCGGACCGACCTTCTGCTGGCGTGGACTGGGGGATGAGCACTACTACCGGCATGATGCCGCCGGCCGGTACCTGGACACCACGGGCTGCGGCAACACGCTGAACTTCAACGATCCGCAAGTGGTGCGGATGACCCTGGACTCGCTGCGCCGCTGGGTGACCGACTTCCAGATCGACGGCTTCCGCTTCGACCTGGCCGTCACCCTGTGCCGGGACGGAAGCCACCACTTCACCCCCCGCCACCCCTTTCTCGTGGCTGCCCAGGCCGATCCCGTGCTGGCGGGAACCAAGCTCATCTCCGAGCCGTGGGATGTCGGTGCCGACGGCTGGCAGACCGGTCACTTCCCGTTGGGCTGGTCGGACTGGAACGACCGCTTCCGGGACGTGGTCCGGGACTTCTGGGTGGCGGACCGCGGTGCCCTGGAGCGCGGCGGCCACGGAGGGTCCACCGCGCGGCTGGCCGACTGCCTGTCCGGCTCGGCCCACCTCTTCGCGTCCTCAGGCCGCTCCGCCCTGGCCTCCGTCAACCTCGTGACCGCCCACGACGGCTTCACCCTGCAGGACCTCGTGTCCTACGACGAGAAGCACAATGAGGCCAATCGCGAGGACAACAGGGACGGGACCTCCCACAACCGGTCCTACAACCACGGGGCCGAGGGGCCGACGGAGGAGGAGGACGTCCTCGACGCCCGCGCCACGACGGCCCGCAACCTGATGGCCACCCTGCTGCTGTCCCTGGGCGTGCCCCTGATCACCGCCGGTGACGAGATCGGGCGCAGCCAGGGCGGCAACAACAACGCCTACTGTCAGAACAACGGCATCTCGTGGACGGACTGGGAGCTCGATGAGCGGCAGGAGCGCATGCTCGCCACCACCCGCCGGCTGATCGCGGTCCGCAAGGAGTTCCTGGCGGGCCAGCCGTATTCCTATCCGGCCCGGGACCTCGGCTACCTCAAGTGGTTCAACGAGCAGGGACAGCCGATGACCGAGGAGGCCTGGAAGGATTCCGGGCAACGGCTGCTGCAGTTGCTGATCGGCGTCCCCGGCGGCCGCAGCACCGGACTGATCGTGTTCAACGGCGGACTGGGGACGGTGCCCTTCCGGCTGCCGGTGCCGGAGGAACTGCGCGGCATCACCGGTGAGCACGGGGAGGACCTGCAGGCCTTCACCCTGCAGCTCTCCACCGCCCACCACGGCGACCCCCGTCGTGGTGCCCTCTTCGCCCCGGGGGACCGGGACAGGATCGAGGCCACCTCGATCACTCTCTACTCCGTCTGACCCCGCTCCCTCTGTTCAGCCGGCGTTGACCACCAGCGCCATCTCGGCTGTCGAGGCCAGCAGCTCGTGCTGCGGCAGCACCCGGACCGAGTAGCCGAAGGCCCCGGAGCGGTCGATCACCAGGGAGCCGGTGAACTGCCAGCGGCCGTCTCCCAGGTCCTGGGCCGGGGTCAGCTCCAGGGTGCCGGTGTCGGCAAGGGTGTCCTCTTCGAGCACCCCGGACGGCTTGGTGGTGACCCGGCCGTACACGGCCTCCACCCGCACGTCCTCGGGGGACAGCTGCCCCAGGCTGATATAGGCGGAGACCTGCATCTCGTCGCCGACCTGAGGATTCTCGGAGACGCCGAGCGAATCCACGTGTTCCACGGTCACCGCGCCGAAGCCACCCCGGACCCTGGTCTTCCAGGCGGCCAGTTCGCGGGCGCGGGCATAGTCATCGGCGTCCATGATCCGCCCCGCCCGCCCGGCCGGGAGGTAGAGCTCCTGGACGTAGTCCTGCACCATGCGGTCGGCCGAGGTCGCCGGTCCGAGGGTGGCCATGGTGTGCTTGATCATGGCCACCCACTGGTGCGGGATGCCGTCCGTGGAGGCGTCCGACGGGCCGGCGGCCCCGGCCTGGTCCGAGGGCTCGACTCCATAGAAGCGCGGCACCAGCTCGTTCTCCAGCAGGCCGTAGAGCGCGGCCGCCTCAACATCGTCCCGTTCCTCGGTGGAGGCCGCGGACGAGGCGCTCGGGATGGCCCAGCCGTTCTCGCCGTCGTACATCTCATCCCACCAGCCGTCCAGCACGGACAGGTTCAGCCCGCCGTTCATGGCGACCTTCATGCCGGAGGTGCCGCACGCCTCCAGCGGGCGCAGGGGGTTGTTCAGCCAGACATCGCACCCGGGCATCAGGGTGGAGGCCATCTGGATGTCGTAGTTGGGCAGGAACACGATCCGGTGGCGCACCTCCGGGTCGTCCGTGAACCGCACCATCTGCTGGATCATCAGCTTGCCCTGCTCATCGGCGGGGTGGGACTTGCCAGCCACCACCAGCTGGATGGGGTGCTCCGGATCCGTCAGGAGCCGCTTGAGCCGCTCGGGATCGCGCAGCATCAACGTCAGCCGCTTGTAGGTGGGCACGCGCCGGGCGAACCCGATGGTCATGACGTTCTCGTCCAGCACGGAATCCGTCCAGGCGAGCTCGGCCTCGGAGGCCCCCCGCTTGCGCCAGGAGGACCGCAGCCGGGACCGCACGTCCGCGATCAGGGCGCGCCGCAGGGTCCGGCGCAGCTCCCACAACTCCGCGTCGGGGACGTCGAAGACGCGCTGCCAGTCGTGACCGGCCACGGCGGACGTCCCGAACAGCTCGATCGCCCGCGCGGACACCGTGTCCGAGACCCAGGTGGGGGCGTGCACGCCGTTCGTGATGGACCCGATCGGCACCTCATCGGCGTCGAAGCCCGGCCACAGGCCCCGGAACATCTCCCGGGACACCTCCCCGTGCAGCCGGGCCACGCCGTTGGCGCGCTGGCCGAGGCGCAGACCCATCACGGCCATGTTGTGCACGCCCGAGGTGCCGCCCTCGTAGTCCTCGGCCCCCAGCGCCAGCACGTGCTCGAGCGGCACGCTCGGGGCCAGCCCGGCCCGGAAGAACTGCTCCACCAGGGCGCGGTCGAAACGGTCGATCCCGGCCGGCACCGGTGTATGCGTGGTGAACACGGTGGAGGCCCGCACCGAGGTCAGGGCGGTCTCCCAGTCCAGCCCGGCGGACATGAGCTCCTCGATCCGCTCGATGCCCTGGAAGCCGGCATGGCCCTCGTTCGTGTGGTAGACGGACGGCACATCCGTACCTGTGAGCTGCGCGTGCAGGCGCAGCGCCTTGACCCCACCCATGCCGAGCAGCAGCTCCTGCTGCAGTCGCTGGTCCCCACCGCCGCCATAGAGGCGGTCGGTGATGGCGCGCGCGGTGTCGTCGTTCGCCGGGACATTGGAGTCCAGCAGCAGCAAGGGCACCCGCCCGACGTCGGCGCGCCAGACCTGGGCGTGCAGTGACCGGCCCGAGGGCAGCGGCAGGCGGACTAGCGCGGCGGACCCGTCCTCCTCCTTGAGGAGCGTCAGCGGCAGGTTGTCCGGGTCCAGGACCGGGTAGGTCTCCATCTGCCAGGCGTCCCGGGACAGGGACTGCTTGAAGTAGCCGGACTGGTAGAGCAGGCCCACGCCGATGATCGGCACCCCGAGGTCTGAGGCGGACTTCAGGTGGTCGCCGGCCAGGATGCCCAGGCCGCCGGAGTACTGGGGGAGCACGGCGGTGATGCCGAACTCGGGGGAGAAGTAGGCGATGGGCCGCGGTGACGGGAGGTTCGCGCCCGGGCCACCCGACGCCCCGACGAAGTCCTGCTGGAACCACCGGTCCTCGGTGAGGTAGCGGTCCAGGTCGGCGGTTGCCTCCTGGACGCGGGCCACGATCGACGCATCGGCGGCGAGCTCGGTCAGCCGGTGCCGGTCGAAGGACCCCAGCAGGGCCACCGGGTCCTGGTTCGACTCCGACCAGGCTTGGGGGTCCAGGTCCCGGAACAGCTCCTTGGTCTGGGGGTGCCAGGACCAGCGCAGGTTGGTCGCCAGCTGGCTCAGCCCCGCGATCGACTCGGGCAAGTGGGTACGGACGGTAAACCGACGGATAGCCTTCACCCGGCCCATTATCCACGGGCCCAGCCCCGCCGCGGAGCGACCGGGTGAACCGCGGCCGACGCGCGGTTGGACGCCGGCTGAATCCTCGGCGCACAGGACCCGTCCAGCCGGGGACCACACGTCACGGGCGGCGATTTCGACCCGATCAGTGGCCACGGGCGGATCGCCCCGGTAACGTCGGGACCGTGGGAGCTGCCAAGAATTCCAGTGATTCTGTCCGAATGCCGATGGTCCGCACCGAGGTCAAGGTGGGCCGCATTCCGGTCACCGGTGTCCAGCCGGTGGTCCATTGCGGCGCCATCCCGGCCAAGGCGCTGATCGGGGAGGACGTCGCGGTCCGCGCCACCGTGTTCCGCGAAGGGCATGACCGGCTCGGGGCCACCGCCGTCCTCTACGGCCCGGACGGTGCCGAAGTCCAACGGACGCGGATGACCGAGGGCGCCCCCGGGCTGGACGAGTTCCTGGCCACGGTGCGCCCGGCCGTCGTCGGCCCCCACACCTTCACCGTCGAGGGCTGGTCCGATCCCTACGCGACCTGGCACCACGCCGCCACCGTCAAGATCGAGGTGGGGGCGGATGTCGAGCTGATGCTGGCCGAGGGCGGGGCCCTGTTCCGGCGGGCCGCTGCGGACCCTGGCCGTTCCGAGGCGGACCGGACGGTCCTGGCCCGCGCCGTGCGGGGCCTCGAGGACACCACGCGGGACCCGCAGGAACGCCTGCTGGCGGCCGAGGACCCGGACCTGGCCGACGTGCTCACCGCGCGTCCGATCCGCGAGTTCGTCTCCCCCTCGCCAGCCTACCCGCTGGACGTGCAGCGCGCGCTGGCCGGCCGCGGTGCCTGGTACGAGTTCTTCCCCCGCTCCGAGGGGGCGGTCTACCACCCGGGATCGGGAACCTGGGCCTCCGGAACCTTCACGACGGCGGCCGGCCGGCTCCCAGCGGTCGCGGAGATGGGCTTCGATATCATCTACCTCCCGCCGATCCACCCGATCGGCCGGGCCCACCGCAAGGGACCGAACAACGCGCTGGAGGCCGGACCTCACGACCCGGGATCACCGTGGGCCATCGGGTCCCCGGAGGGCGGTCATGACGCGATCCACCCGGATCTCGGCACGGCCGAGGACTTCGCCGGGTTCGTCGACCGGGCCGCGGAGCTCGGGCTGGAGGTCGCCCTCGACCTGGCGCTGCAGTGCTCCCCCGATCATCCCTGGGTGACCGAGCATCCCGAGTGGTTCACCACCCGCGTGGACGGGACCATCGCCTACGCGGAGAATCCGCCGAAGAAGTACCAGGACATCTACCCGCTGAACTTCGACAACGACCCCCGGGGATTGCGGCGGGCCGTCCTGAGGGTCGTGGAGCTGTGGATCGCCCGCGGGGTGAAGATCTTCCGGGTGGACAACCCGCACACCAAGCCCCTGTGGTTCTGGGAGTGGCTGATCGCCAAGGTGCACCGCAGCCATCCGGAGGTCGTGTTCCTGGCGGAGGCCTTCACCCGTCCGGCCATGATGCACGCCCTGGGCCGGGCCGGGTTCCAGCAGTCCTACTCCTACTTCACCTGGCGGAACACGCGGGATGAGATCGCCGAGTACCTGCACGAGGTCACGGCCGAGACTGCGGCGTTCTACCGTCCGAACTTCTTCGTCAACACCCCGGACATCCTGACGGAATTCCTGCAGTTCGGCGGGCCAGCGGCCTTCAAGATCCGGGCCGTGCTGGCGGCCCTGTCCAACCCGATGTGGGGCATGTACGCCGGTTTCGAGTTGTTCGAGCACGTGGCCCGCCCGGGCGCGGAGGAGTACCTCGACAACGAGAAGTACGAGTTCCGGCCCCGCGACTTCGCCGCTGCCGAGGCCCGGGGTGCCTCGCTCGCTCCCTACATCACCCGGCTGAACCGGATCCGCCGGGCCCACCCGGCGTTCCAGGACCTGCAGAACCTCGTCCTGCACGCGGCGGACAACGAGGGGATCCTGGTCTTCTCCAAGTCTCGCCGTCACCTGCCGGACGGTCAGTACCGGGGGCCGGCCGGCGTCGCGGGTTCGGTGTTCCCCGGTGTTCCGGACGCCGCCGCGCTGACGGCGTCCCTGCCGGGTGCGGCGGACACAGTCATCGTGGTGCTCAACTGCGATCCGCACGCGGCGCGTGAGGCCACCGTCTCGCTCGACGTGGCGGCTCTCGACCTGGACCCGCGGGACCTGGATTCCGAAGGCCGGTTCGAGGTCGAGGACCTGGTCACCGGGGCCCGCTGGCGGTGGGGTGCGGCCAACTACGTGCGGCTGGACCCGGCCGTGGAACCGGCCCACGTCCTGAAGGTGGTGCGCAGCAGCTGATGGCCCATTCATTCCAGATGCACACCCACGGGATCTCCCACGATCCGGACTGGTTCCGGACCGCCGTGTTCTACGAGGTGCTCGTGCGGGCCTTCCACGATGACAACGGGGACGGGTCCGGGGACTTCGAGGGTCTGATCAACAAGCTGGACTACCTGCAGTGGCTGGGCATCGACTGCCTGTGGGTGCCCCCGTTCTACCGCTCACCGCTGCGGGACGGCGGCTATGACATTGCGGACTACTACGAGGTGCTGGACGAGTTCGGCACCGCCTCGGACTTCAAGAGGCTCGTGGCCGAGGCCCATGCGCGCGGGCTGCGGGTCATCATCGACCTGCCACTGAACCACACCTCGGACCAGCACGCCTGGTTCCAGGAGTCCCGGTCCGACCCGGACGGCCCGTACGGGGACTTCTACGTGTGGAGCGACACGGACGAGAAGTATCAGGACGCCCGCATCATCTTCGTGGACACGGAGGAGTCCAATTGGGCGTTCGACCCGGTCCGCCGCCAGTTCTTCTGGCACCGCTTCTTCTCCCACCAGCCGGACCTGAACTTCGAGAACCCCGCCGTGATCGAGGCGCTGTTCGACGTGGTCCGCTATTGGATGGACATGGGCGTGGACGGTTTCCGTGCTGACGCCATCCCCTATCTCTACGAGGAGGAGGGCACCGACTGCGAGAACGACCCGCGCACCCACGTCTTCCTGCAGCAACTGCGGACCATGGTCGACGCGGAGTACCCGGGCCGGGTGATCATCGCGGAGGCCAACCAGCCGCCGGCGGACGTGGTGGACTACTTCGGCTCGGAGGAGGAGCCGGAATGCCACATGTGCTTCCACTTCCCGATCATGCCGAAGATCTTCTACGCCCTGCGCGACCACAAGGCCACCGCGATCCTCGAGGCGTTGGCCGAGACCCCGCAGATCCCCGCCGGCACCCAGTGGGGCACATTCCTGCGCAACCATGACGAGCTCACCCTCGAGATGGTCACCCCCGAGGAACGCCAGGCGATGCTCGGGTGGTACGCCCCGGACTCGCGCATGAGGGCCAACGTGGGCATCCGCCGCCGGCTCGCGTCCCTGCTGGACAACAGTCGCTCCGAGCTCGAGCTGATCCACGCGCTGCTGCTGGCCTTGCCCGGCTCACCGTTCCTGTACTACGGGGACGAGCTCGGCATGGGGGACAACATCTGGCTGCCGGACCGGGATGCCTCGCGCACCCCCATGCAGTGGAACCCGGACCGCAACGCCGGATTCTCCGAGGCCGATCCCGGCAAGCTGTACCTCCCGGTCATCCAGTCGCTCGTCTACCACTACAACCACGTCAACGTGGAGGCCCAGCTGGCCTCCAACGGCTCCCTGCTGCACTGGGTCCGCGAGACCCTCGCCGTCCGCAAGCGGCACCCCGTGTTCGGGCTGGGCGACTTCTCGGTGGTGGAGGCCGAGGCCGAACAGGTCCTCGCCTTCGTCCGGGACCTGCCGGCCTCCGAGGACGAGGACCTGTACCCCGAGACGGTGCTCTGCATCTTCAACCTCGCCCCGGAACCGGTGGCCACCTGGCTGAGCGTGCCGGGCTATGGGGGCCGGGGCCTGCGCGACGTCTTCGGCGGCCGGCCCTTCCTCGACATCGACGAGGACGGCCGCCTGCCCGTCACCCTGCCCGGCCACGGCTTCTACTGGCTGCGGCTGCGCACCGGCCCCGAGCCCATGCCCGGAGCCGACGCGGCGGCCCTGGCCGGGCGGCCGAACCCCTACACCACGGCGATGCCGGTCATCACCCCGGACCTCTCGGCGGGGAGGAACCGATGAGCGAGTCTTTCCCGGACCACCCGGACCTCCACGACCTGCTGGTCCGGTGGCTCCCGGCCCAGCGGTGGTTCCCGTTCCGGGGAGACATCTCGCTGCGCCGGTCCGGAGAACTCCGATGGGCCCCGGGGGCCGTCGACGCCGGTGACGTCCAGCTCCGGTCCGTGATCCTCACGGCCGCCCCCGCGGGAAGCGACGGAGACGAGGGTGCCGTCGTCGTGTCCGTCCCCCTGACGATGCGCCGGGAGGAAGTCCCCGGCGCCTCAGCCGCGCTGATCGGCCGGGGTGACACGCCGTCGGGCACCGTGTGGGTCTACGACGGCACCCAGGATCCGGCGTTCGTGGCCGCGTGGCTGGAGCTGATGCGCCGTGAGGCGCCGACGGGGAGCGGCGGGGCTGGCGGAGGGTCGGGCCATGCCTACGCCGGCTTCCGCGATTGGCCCGCCTTCGACCCCGACACCCTGCAGCTGCGCGTGCTCCAGGGCGAGCAGTCCAACACGTCCGTGGTGGTGGGATCGGATCGAGGGCGGCTCATCCTCAAGTTCTTCCGGGTCCTGGCCCCGGGCACACATCCCGACGTCGAGATCGGATTGGCGCTCTCCGCCGGCGGTTCCAGCGAGGTCCCCGTGACGTATGGCTCGGCCACGGCGGCGTGGACCCGACCCGGGGCGGCTGGCGCGGAGACGGGTGAGCTCTGCGTGCTGCGTGAGTTCATCGAGGACTCCCGAGACGCCTGGCGCGAGGCCACGGATGCGGCCGCCGCCGGTCATGACTTCACCACCGAGGCTGCCGGGATCGGTGCGGCCACGGGTCGACTGCACCTGGCCCTCGCCGAGGCCTTCGGCACCAGGCCCGCCTCCGGCGGCGGCGGGGGAACACCGGCCGTGCTCACGGCGCTCGCGGACCGCCTTGAGTGGGGGTGGCGTGAGGCCGCCTCGGCCGTGGGCGAGGAGCACGGGAACGGGCTGCGCGCGGTGATCGACTCACTTCGGTCCCCGGAGGTCAGAGCCGGGCTACCGCCGCTGCAGCGGATCCACGCCGACTACCACCTCGGACAGGTCCTGGCCTCACCGGCGGCCGCGATTACCGCGGGACAGGACGGCTGGCGTTGGACGGTCCTCGACTTCGAGGGCGAGCCACTGCGGGAGGCGACGGAGCGATCCGGGTGGGACCTCCCGCTGCGCGATGTCGTCGGGATGCTGCGCTCCTTCGACTATGCCGGTGCCCTGTCCGGGGCCCCGGCCTGGACGGAACCGGTCCAGCAGGCGTTCCTCGAGGGCTACGGGTCGGCCGTCGGGGCGGCGGTGGACACCGGGTCCACCGTCTTCACCGCCCTGATGCTGGACAAGGCGCTCTACGAGACCGCCTACGAGCTACGTCACCGCCCGGACTGGGTCGAGGTCCCCGCGGCGGCCGTCCGCGGACTCCTGCGCCGGGCCGCCGTGGCGGCTACCGTGGGCCCAGAACGCCAGAGCACCATCCAGGAGGACGCCGTGGAATCGGATCAGGCCGCGCAGGACCCCACCGTGCCGCTGGAGGTGCACGCGGAGGTGCTGACCGCCGTCGCGCAGGGCCGATACCACCAGCCGCACGAGGTGCTCGGCGCCCACCTCGGGGACAACGGCACCGTGACGTTCCGGGTGCTGCGGCCCTTGGCCGAGGACCTGGCGGTCCTGCTCGACGACGGCACGCGCGTCCCGCTGCGCCATGAACACGAGGGCGTGTGGGTCGGGACGGCCCCTGCCACGGAGCCGGGCCACGTCCCGGGCTACCGCCTCCGCGTGACCTACCCCGGCGTGGCCGAGGCCGAGCAGGACGATCCGTACCGGTACCTGCCCACGGTGGGGGAGCTGGACCAGCACCTGTTCCGCGAGGGCCGCCACGAGACGCTGTGGACGGTCCTCGGCGCCCGGGTGCGCCACTATTCCTCGCCCCAGGGCGACATCACCGGCACGTCTTTCGCCGTCTGGGCCCCCAACGCGGCGGCCGTGCGGGTCAAGGGCGACTTCAACGGCTGGGACGGCCGCCAGCACGCCCTGCGCTCACTGGGCGACTCGGGGATCTGGGAGATCTTCGTCCCGGCGATCGGGGTGGGCACCGTCTACAAGTACGCCATCCTCGGCCGGGACGGGCACTGGCGGGACAAGGCCGATCCCATGGCCCGCTGGACCGAGGTGCCGCCGGCCTCCGGTTCCCGGGTGGAGGACTCCCGGTACGCGTTCGGGGACGCGGCGTGGATGGAGAAGCGGGCGGCGACGAACCCGCACGATGCGGCCATGAGTGTCTATGAGGTGCATGCCGGCTCCTGGCGGCCGGGCCTGAGCTACCGCGAGCTGGCGGACCAGCTGGTCGAGTACGTCTCGTGGCAGGGCTTCACCCACGTGGAGTTCATGCCGGTGGCGGAGCACCCCTTCGGGGGGTCCTGGGGCTATCAGGTCACCGGGTACTACGCACCCACGTCCCGCTTCGGCTCCCCGGATGACTTCAAGTACCTGGTGGACCGCCTGCATCAGGCCGGCATCGGCGTGCTCCTGGACTGGGTGCCCGCGCACTTCCCCAAGGACGACTGGGCCCTGGCGAAGTTCGACGGGCAGCCCCTGTACGAGTACGCGGACCCGCGCAAGGGCGAGCACCCGGACTGGGGCACCCTCGTGTTCGACTACGGCCGCACCGAGGTCCGCAACTTCCTGGTGGCCAACGCCCTGTACTGGCTGGAGGAGTTCCACATCGACGGGCTGCGCGTGGACGCCGTCGCCTCGATGCTGTACCTGGACTACTCCCGCGAGGACGGGGAGTGGGTGCCGAACGTGCACGGTGGCAACCACAACCTCGAGGCCATCAGCTTCCTGCAGGAGACTACGGCCACGGCCTACCGGCGCAACCCGGGGATCGTGATGATCGCCGAGGAGTCCACGGCATTCTCCGGGGTCACCGCGCCGACCAGCCACGACGGGCTCGGCTTCGGTCTGAAGTGGAACATGGGCTGGATGCACGATTCGCTCTCCTACCTGTCCGAGGACCCGGTCAACCGCAAGTGGCATCACCACGAGATGACGTTCTCGCTGGTCTATGCCTGGAGCGAGAACTACGTGCTGCCGCTTTCGCATGACGAGGTGGTCCACGGCAAGGGGTCGCTGCTGCGCAAGATGCCGGGCGACCGGTGGCAGCAACTGGCCTCCTTGCGGGCGTACTACGCCTACATGTGGGCACACCCGGGCAAGCAGCTGCTGTTCATGGGTTCCGAGTTCGGCCAGGAGTCCGAGTGGAGGGAGTCCCACGGGCTGGACTGGTGGCTCACGGACACCCCCCTCCACAAGGGACTCATGAAGGCCGTGCGGGATATGAACCTGTTGTACCGCGACGCCCCCGAGCTGTGGAGCCAGGACAATGATCCGGCCGGGTTCCAGTGGATCGACCAGAACGACGGCGACCGGAACCTCTTCTCGTTCATCCGCTGGTCCACTCCGGAGGCCGGTGCCGGTGAGGCACGTCCCCTGGTCTGCGTGACGAACCTGTCCGGGAACCCCCACCACGAGGTCCGCTTGGGACTGCCGTTCGCGGGACAGTGGCGCGAAGTCCTCAACACCGATGCGGCGAGTTACGGCGGATCCGATCTGGGCAACGGCGGGCGGATTGAGGCAGCGGGGGAGGCGTGGCAGGGACAGCCGGCGTCCGCAGTGATCACCGCTCCGCCACTCGCGACGCTCTACCTTCGCCCGATCAGCTGATCCCTCTCGTCCGGGCTCGGAGGGGTGCTCGGATGCGGCCTCGGACGGGCTGGGGCGGCCGATTATGCAAAGCCCCAGAACCTGTGTATTGTCTTCTCTTGTGCCAAGGCGCGGAAGACAAGTTCTTCCAGACCGAAACGGTGAAGATCCACGGGAAATCCGGGGTTGGAAACCACACATGGCACCGGGGATGTCGCAAGGCGGAACCGCTGGTGATGATCCAGGCAACTCGGAAGGACTTCGGTCCAGAGGAAAAGCCCGGTTCGGTGGATTTGACACCGAGACGAGAACGGGTCTAAGCTAGAAAAGTTGCTCCGGAGCAACGGCCAGTCGCAGAGCGGCGGTACTGAGAACCGGAAACAACACAGAGGGACTTCGGTTCCACTCCAGAAAATCGCCGGAAACGCCGATTTGACGGGGAGGAAACAAGGAACTAAGCTTGAAAAGCCGCAGATGAGAAAAGCAAAGATTTCGCCGGTCTTACCGGATTCCTTGTAAGTAGTCATCATGTGCCTGTTGTTTGAGAACTCAATAGTGTGCCAAGTTTGTTGATGCCAATTTTTTGAATTGGTTGATTGGTTGCTGGGACACACCCCGTGTGTTTGCA